>QZLA01000163.1 GCA_004796375.1 Desulfobacteraceae bacterium | reverse complement strand
TTTAATGATTCAGGGACCAGTTACGGCAACGAGGTGTCCTTTACCACAGATCCCGCCTATACCGCACCGATTGTATCGACCATCGCGGTAACGGATGTGGGTGCCATCTCCGCAACCGCCAACGGCAGCGTGATTTCCATGGGTCATCACAGCCTGATCACCGAGCATGGCTTTTGCTGGGATGTCAACCCCAATCCGCTTAAAACCGGCAACTGCACCCGTCAGGGGGCCATGTTCAAACCGGTGTCCTTCACAGGCAGCATCACCGGGTTAATTCCGGGCGAAACCTATTATCTGAGGGCATATGCGGTCAATGGTACCGGCACCTCGTATGGCGGGCAGAAGATATTTACCACCGACCCCTCAGGGTCTTCCGTACTCACCGGGGCAGTCAGCGATATTTCCACCACCATGGCTACCGGAAACGGGTATATCGATCTGTCCGGCGGCGGATCAGTGAGCCAGCATGGTGTCTGCTGGGGCAAGTCCGGAAACCCGACCCTGAGCGACTCATTTTCCGAAGAAGGGGGACTGACTAAAACCGCATCTTTCACCACCGACATCAAAGGCCTTGGCGCAGGTATCACCTATTATGTGAGGGCTTACGCTACTGGCCCGACAGGGACGACCGTTTACGGGAATGAGGTCTCATTTTCAACGCCGTCCTACCCGTCCGTATCCACACAGCCGGCAACGGACGTCACCTCGGAATCTGCTGTCGGTCACGGCACGGTTGTCACACTGGGTTCACCACACCCGACCCGGCACGGTTTCTGCTGGAATACCGGCGGGACACCGAACCTTTCTGATCCGTTTGTTGAAATCGGTCCTGTTGACGCAACAGGCGCCTTTACAGCGGATATCACCGGTCTTTTACCCGGGACAAGATATTGCGTAAGGGCGTATGCCGTTAACGCTGCCGGTACCCGGTACGGGCAGGAAATTTTCTTGCGCACAGAGAACGACTCACAGGCACCCGCGTCGCTTCCGGCATTGATCCTGATCCTCCAGGATTAATTTGGGCAAAAGATGTTGATCACAATATTAAGAACAAAGCGGCTGATCTTAAGGCCCCTGTTATTTTCCGATCTCAATGCCATGGCGGATACCATCATGGCTGACAAGGAAGTGATGCACTGGCTGCCATATTCTCATCTTTGTTCAACCCCTGAAGGCCAGGCGTATCTTGCCAAGGGGTATCTGCTGGATTTTATAAGGCCCTGGAAGGAGAACGGGTTCGGCATGTGGGCCGTCTGTATCAGGGATCAGGCACTGGGAGCAGTGGGGCAGTTTATCGGGTACTGCGGGTTTCTTCCTGAAAAGATCGCAGGTGCAGGGCCCGAAATTGCGTATGCCATGGGAAAATCGATGTGGGGTCAAGGATTGATTCCGGAAGCCCTTGATGCCTGTTTGGCATGGATATTTAACCACACTGCTCACACGGGCGTGTATGCGGTAACCGATACCGGAAACCGGGCATCCAGAAAAGTCATGGAAAAGGCGGGCATGCGATATAAACGGGGCGTTGATCTGTATAATTCCGTTGCAAAAGGTGTGGGCCTTCTCCCCTTTTATGCGATCACCCGAGAGGATTATTTTGAAAATATCCCGCCTGAACCCTAGGGTCTTGAAAAAGTAGTCTTGTTATCTTGTTAAAAATTTGTTACCCGATAATGTGACAATTTAAAAGCAACAGTGATGAGGAAACCGGGTGAAGAGTTCCTCACACTGTCAAAATGATTCAGAAGGACATGTTTTATAAGGAGAGTTACTAAGATGAAAGAGATCGAATGGACGGATGACCTGTCTGTCGGCGTCGGGCTGATCGATGAACAGCACAAGATGCTGATCAAGCGCCTCAATGACCTGAAACTATCCCTCACGGAACAACAGGGTCCCGCACAAATTGCATCCACCATGAATTTTCTGGTTGAGTATACCGATTTTCACTTCTCTACCGAAGAGAAGCATATGGAAGCAAATGAATACCCCACCTTTGAAGCGCATAAAAAAATGCATGACGGTTTCAAGCAGACCTTGAGCGGCCTGGAAGAGGATTTTGAAGAAGAGGGCGCCACCCAGGGGCTTGCTGACTCCATTGATACACTCCTGGTCAACTGGTTGATCAACCATATCCAGAAGGTGGATGTGGAATTCGGAAAATTTCTGATGAGCAAAGGGATTGAGCTTCCCGAAGAGGGATAATCAAATCCATACTCATAATTCTGAAAGGCGTGTCGGTTTAAGATAGAAACCGACACGCCTTTTTACATATCATGGCTTACGCCTGATTCGGTTCCAAGACAAGCACAGGATCTTGACTTGACAGTCCGGATTTGGCGTGAGACAATCCATGGATTCCCGCACGACATGATTGCCGACCCCGAGCGGTACGTTTAATTCTGTATCGATTTACACCCCACACTCCAGCGCTTTTTTTTTCTTCTTTTTTTTTGTCAGGGTGACCTGAGCCATGCCGGGCTCAACCTTAAAAAGGGGTTAGGGTATGAAAAGACCACTCATCATATATGCCATGCCTCTTCTTGGCTTTATCATTTCAGTGTTTTTTTTACCTTGTCTGGGCTCAGCAGCAGCAGATCGATGGCGCGAAATTGGCCCGGAAGGGGGACCGGTTCAGGCACTGGCCATAGATCCTTCGAATACCCAGACCATTTATGCCGGGATGTGGGGTGGCGGGGTATTCAAAAGCGTGGATGGCGGGCAAAGTTATACTGCAGTAAATACCGGGCTGACTCAAAGGGATGTCAGGGCTCTGGCTGTTGATCCGGACACCCCCGCGACCATATATGCAGGCACATATGGGGGCGTCGGTGTATTCAAGAGCACGAACAGCGGACAAAGCTGGTCTATTTGCAATAGCGGTATCGGGTATCACAGCGGTGTTTACACGTTGGCGATTGATCCTCAAAACACCGATACCCTTTATATCGGCACCCACGGAGGGGGCGGCCTGTTTAAAAGCATCAACAGCGGTGCAAGCTGGTCTTCAATCACCACCGGGTTCACGGCTTATCATGCCAAGGTGATTGCCATTGACCCGATAAATACGATGATCGTTTACGCGGGTACTATTTCCGGAGGCGTGTATAAAACAATCAATGGGGGACAAAACTGGTCAGCAATAAATACTGGACTTCCCCAAGATCACATTCCCGCTTTTGCGATTGATCCGTCAAATACACAGATCCTCTATGCCGGGGCTGTCGGGTCGCCAAACGGCGTATACAAAAGTATTGACGGCGGCTCAACCTGGAATGCCACTGGGGATCTTCCAAACCCCTGGCGTAATGTTCAATCCCTGGCCATAGACCCTGACAACCCCGGTACGGTTTATGCGGGCACCGACGGCGGTGGGTTGAGTAAAAGTGTAAACGGAGGCACGAGCTGGAGCGCCGTAAACAGCGGCTTGACCCACTTTGACCTTGAGGGTGTAACCGTGAAAGCCCTGGCCGTAGATCCAACACAACCCAGTACACTTTATGCCGGTGCAAAAGGGTGCGGCATCTTCAAGAGCACCAATGCCGGCGCAAGCTGGAACGTCACAAATAAAGGCCTTGGCGGTAGTAACATCTATGCCCTGTCCGCAGATCATGTAAACCCTGGGACGATTTATGCCAGTACCTATGGCGGCGGGCTGATGAAAAGCAAAGACCGGGGGAGTAACTGGACAGCATTGAACAGCGATCTCATACCACGGGATACGAGTGCGGAAGTCTACTCCATTGCCATTGACCCTTCCAATCCAGACATTCTGTATGCCGGAAACCGGTGGAACGGAATGGCTAAGAGTATAAACGGTGGTATTAACTGGACCTCCTGCAGCAGCGGCCTGCCCTATGGCAGCAGTCATGGCCTGGTCATTCATCCTGTAATCCCCTCTACCCTGTATGTCGGGAAGTACTGGGACAGCGGCGGCGTATTCAAAACCACAAACAGCGGGGTCAACTGGACAGCAGCAAACAACGGAATAACCAACCTGTGGGTCAAGGCATTGGCCATGGATCCGCAGAATCCATCGACTCTCTATGCAGGCACACGGGGCGGGGTGTTTAAAACCATCAACGGCGCCGGGAGCTGGTCTGAAATCAATACCGGGTTGACCAGCTTAAGAATAGAGGCCCTGGCCATCGACGCAGTGACGCCCAGTACCCTATACTGCGGGACGGATCAGGGAGTATTCAAGAGTATCGATGGCGGAACAAACTGGGTGGCCGCCAGCCATGGTTTAGAAACGGTTCATGTGACGGCCCTGGCCGTTGATCCGGTTGCCGGTACAACACTTTACGCGGGTACCCGATCACCTTACCCGGAATCGGGTACCGGGCCCGGGGGTGTGTTTGTGAGCGTTGACGGAGCCGGGAGCTGGCAGGCATTGAACAACGGATTGGCCCATGCGGATATCTGCGTTCTGCGTGTTGATCCGTTAAATCCAGGCGCCCTGTATACAGGTACCTGGGGCGGTGGTGTCTTTTACCTGAGAGCCGCAATGATGGTTCCGCCGCTTCATCTGCTCCTGCTGGCGCAGCTATTGGAATAGTCAGTGGTTTAGAACATCTTTATCAGGTATCAATTTCAATTGGACCGCCTGGCGCCAGACCCGCCGTGCGAGACGGACCGTGGCCAGGTCAATCATCCGGCCGTCAACGGCCACAGCACCTTTGAAAGAGGTCTGATCCGCAGCCTCCAGGATCTGCCTGGCCCGTTGGATCTCATCCGCTCCCGGAGTAAACACCTGATTGACGATATCGATCTGGTCCGGGTGGATCACCCATTTCCCGTCGCACCCCAGGGCCGAGGCCAGGTCAGAGGATCGCTTCAGCCCGTCAGGATTCCTGAAATTGCCATAGGGCGCGTCCAGGGCCAGAAGACCGTTGGCTTTGGCGGCCATCACCATGCGGCTGATCGGGAAGTGCCACCGGTGCCCGGGATAGATTTCTTCCTCTGCTTCCCCGTGTCCGGACAGGGATGAGAGCCCTGTACCGATGGATGCCTGGTAGTCTGCGATCCCAAAAGCCAGAGAGGTGATGCGAGGATCACAGGCGGCGATCTTTGTGACACGGGAAAGCCCTTGGGCTGTTTCAATGCAGACCTGGATCGTGATCTCCTGTTCCAGGCCGCTGGCGGCTTCCACACCGGAAAGAAGCCGGCTGATGAAGTGGATATCGCCCTCGTGGTTCACTTTAGGGACCACAACGGTGTCCAGTTTGCTGCCCGCGGCTTCAACCACTGCAATCAGGTCTTTATATGCAAATGGGGTATCCGGTGGATTGATTCTCAGGTTGACCCCTTTGCCATTAAATGAGAGACGGGTCAGTGTATCAATGGCCGTTTGCCGGGCAGCTTCTTTCTGCTCGATAGGGACACTGTCTTCAAGGTCCAGCATGATGGTGTCGGCGTTGGAGGTGGCCGCTTTCTCATGCATCTTTTCCCTGTGTCCGGGTACGGAAAGGATCGTCCGACAGGGTTTTAAGGCACCATCATGCATGGGTGGCTCATGTCTCCGTTCCTTTGAACTCCGGGATGATCCCGCCGACCACCGGCTGGTAGATACGGTACTGGGTCTCCTCTCCCAGGAGTGCATCCACTTTGTTCTGGAGCTCTTGCCGCTCCTTGCTGTTTTTCCACCTGTTCCAGTCGTCCAGACTGTGCCAGGTACTGATGACCATGTATTCCCCCTGGCAGTCCAGGCAGGAAAAGGTCTGGCCCGTTAAAAATCCGGGCTGGGTGGCCGCTTTGGACCTGAGCTGAACGATCATGGGTGCCAGGCGGTCAGCCATCTCCTTGTCGGGTACGGTTCTCTGGATTACAATGGTTACAGCCATAATGCCCTCCTTGTTTTAAAACCTCACAGAAAAAGCCCTGTGTAAACCTGCAGACGGAGATAATTGAGAAGAGTGATGCTAATGCGCGGTAAACGATACATGTCTGCATCTTTCGCTTATGGTCCAGTCTATCAGTTGTGCGGAAATCTTGTCAAATTATAATCTGTTTTACATCGACAGTCGTGTTTGATAAAATGGATCTATACACTTCGAGTTTACCGGATTTTCAGCTCCGGCTGATTCTAAAGTTCTTCACATCCTTTTCTTCGTTCTTATACCGTGGCGTTCATACCATTGCGGCTTTGATGCATTTTAACCATGGGTTTACCCAAAGGAGGTCAGAATGGCTATGAAAATTTTAATACCATGGAATTTCGGGCCAAACGACGAAAAGTCGATCAAGTTTGCGGTCAATCATTACAAGGAGAATCCTGACGCACAAATCACACTGTTTCATGTGTTCTCTCCTGTCCCTGAAATTGATACCCGCAACAATCCCATCATGGAAAAGCTTAACCGGGAGACCCTCTACCTGCGTCACCGGCAGCACGAGGAGAAAGAGGCCATGGAGGAGGCCCGCCGGGACCTCATTCAAAGCGGCTTTAAGGGGGATCAGGTGGATATCCTGTTCAAGCCGGTCAGGCATGATGTGGCCGAGGATATTATCCGCCTGGTCAGGAAAGGCGAGTACAACCGGGTGATATTGAACCGGAACCCGGGGAACATTGTCAACTATTTCAGCCGGAGCATCTCAAAGCGGGTGATCCGGAAGCTGGAAAAACAGACACAGATTCATATCGTCAATTAAGCGGCGCCATGACTGACCATGGCCGACCAAGTAAAAAAGGATTAAGGAGGACACCATGAGTTCGCAAGATCAAAAAATCGGATTGGGTATATACCGCTTGATTGTTGAAACCGTTTTTGATGCAACCAACCCCAGCATCCTGGGATCCCAGGTGACCCATCTTCTGGTAAAAACCATGGACATAAAAGGGGCAACGGTTTTCGTGGTTAATCCCGAAGAGGAGGAGCTTGAGATCCTGGCCACAGAAGGCCTGAGTATCGGTTATATGAACAAGGGGCCGATATTGGTGGACAAGAGCATTAAACTGGCATCCAATCTGAAACCGGTGATTGTGGCAGATACACAAAACAGCGACCAGCTCCAGTACCCGGAAAAGGCTCAGAGCGAAGGGATACGATCCATTGTTTCACTGCCGGTAAATCTGAGGGGCAAGATTATCGGTGCACTGAGGCTTTACCATTCAGAGCCCTGGGAGGTGGCTGATGAGGAGTTGATCTATCTGACACTCCTGACAAAGGATATTGCCATGGCATTAAGATATTTCAGGCTGTCGTCCGCCGTACAGTGTACCCGGGACGTGCTGGAGGATGTGCACGCCATCTGGCTGTGAAACATGTATCAATATCACCTCATTCCAGCTTGACACAACCCCCCTATTTTTCTATAGTCCTTTGCTAACAAATGATGAACTTTGAGAATGCCTATACAAGCTGAGAAAAAACGGATATGAGTACGGAGAAATCCTCTTCTGTCAAACTGAAAGGGGTTGGCGACGGGCTGTGGATTACCCTGGACCCCTCACTTTCCGAAGATACCATTAAAAAAGAGATCGATATACTGTTCAAGCGGATGAAGAACCTTGCCATCGGTGCCAATGTGGTTCTGGATGTGGACGGCGCCCAGGGTCATGAGACCCTTTTGGATTCTTTGAAAGGGTACCTTCAGGACACATACCAGGTCGGCCGGGTGAGCAGTTCGCCTGAAAAGCGATCCGCACCCGTGGAGCGGATCCGCCAGCGGGATCTCTCCCGGGGGTGGAATCATCACAGAAGCGACGTCCTCATGCTCAGGGGACGGGTGCGCTCCGGTCAGAAAATTGAAACCAAGGGACATTTAATTATTACGGGGAACGTGAATCCCGGTTCCGAGCTGATTGCCGGAAAGGACATTATCGTCCTGGGCAAGTTGTCCGGCAAGGTGCATGCCGGGTATCCGGACAATGAATCTGCCATGATTTTTGCCCTGGCATTCAACCCGACCCAGGTCAGGATCGGAAACGTTACAGCGGCAGGTGTGGAGGACGAAGCCGGAACCGCCCCGGAGTTTGCATCGGTCAAGGATCATGCCATTGTCGTAGAAGAATTTATGAAGGCCAATCCTTTTGGGAAATTGCCCTGGCCGGAAACTATATAGTGTAAACCATATTTTAGAGGTGTATTTTGGAAGGAAAAATTATTGTTATTACATCGGGAAAAGGCGGTGTGGGTAAAACCACTGCCACATCATCCATCGGCGCTGCCCTGGCACTGGAGGGGAAACGGGTCGCCATCGTGGATATGGATATCGGGTTGAGAAATCTGGATGTGGTCATGGGTCTTGAAAACCGGATTGTATTTAACATCGTGGATGTGGTCAATGAACGCTGCAAGATCAGCCAGGCGGCCATCCGTGACCGTAGAATTGAAAACTTGTTCCTCATCCCGGCCTCCCAGAGCGACAACAAGGATGTGCTGACCACCGCAGGGGTGGAGCGCACCTGCAAACAGCTTCGAAAAGAGTTTGACTATATTATTATGGATTCTCCGGCGGGTATTGAAAAGGGGTTTGAAAACTCTATTGTGGGTGCCAACGAGGCGATCGTGGTGTGTACGCCGGATGTATCTGCTGTCAGGGACGCCGACCGTGTGATCGGCCTTTTATATTCAAGATCCCTCACCCCCAAACTGGTGGTGAACCGGATCGAACCCCAGCGGGTGGAACGCGGTGAAATGCTCAGTCACGAGGATGTGATGGAGGTGTTGTCCATCGATTTGATGGGCCTGGTCCCCATGGATGAGCAGGTGCTTATCTCTTCCAATACCGGTAAGCCCCTGGTCCTTCAAAATGATTCCAAGGCCGGACAGGCATTCAAACGCATTGCCCGCCGGCTGAATGGTGAAGCAGACCTGCCCATTGAGGTTCCTGCCCATAAAACCAGCGTCTGGAGCAAGATCAGTCAAACATTCAAGCTCAAATAAGCAAAGGATAAATCATGTTAAAAGATTTGATCAGAAAATTTACCGGGCAGAAGAACACCAAGGATACCGCCAAGAAACGTCTGCAGTTCTCTTTGATTTATGACAAGCTCGAAGTCAATGACACGACACTGACCGATCTGCAGGAAGATATCGTTGCCGTAATTTCGAAATATTTCGAGATCGACAAGGATGCATTGGAACTCAAAGTAAAACGGGATGATGACACCTCCGCCCTGGTGTTCAACACCCCGATTCTGCATGTGAAACGCAAACCGGCCTAAATCAGGTGTTACCCTTTTCTTGTGTGTTTTCCTCTGTATTGTCCATAGCTAAAGTTGTCTTTTGCCAGATTCGCATCCGTTTTAAAACGTGGATATCCGAATCCATGACACCCTCCTTGCACAACAGACAGGATACCGGATGTGGTCACACATCATCCAGGAGCAGCCATACCGGGGGATGTGCCTGGGGTGCTGCCGACAGCTCCAGGGTGGATACGCTCATGGCCTGCAGGGAGCAGGCCAGGGTGTTGTCCGGTGCGACCTGGAGGGGCGGAAGCTCGGCCGGCAGGGGAGACGTACCCGCCAGGCGGAACATCCGGGCACTGGCCATTCGCCGGTGCTGTGTGATTCGGATGGAAACCTGAAGGGGTGTAGCGGTCTTGTTGATCGCCACGATCACCATACGATTTGGATTAGTGCTGTCCAGTGAGGCATAGACAGAGGCTTTTTCAGCATCGGGTGACACGGCAGAAACGGATAGATCACCAAAGCTTGCCCCCTGGCCGTCAAAGTTCCTGTACATGTCAAATCCACCGTAGATAAATGAGTTATCCGGGTTCTGGGTCCACAGGCAGGCGGCAAACAGGTTTTCCCGACCAAAGATTCCCAGGACATCTGCCTGGGCAATGCCGCCTGAAATATGCCCCCCGCCGCCGTAATGGTACTCGGTAATGGCAAGACCGGTTCCGGGATAATGGACAGCGATTTTCTCCTTCAACCAGGGAATCAGGCGTATTGGGCCGCCCACATAATTGCGGATCCAGCTGGATTCCTCGTAGGTCGGATCCCAAAGGGACCGGGGTGCCTGGATCCGTGCCTGAACAAGACCTTCAGTGGCCTGATCCGATGTGATCCGGATATTGTCGCCCCGGGCCTCGGGGTACCAGTGGAGGTCGAGGATATCCAGCAGCCGTCTCCCATGGGTGTGTGATGCCAGGGCCAACCGCTCCAGGTAGTGATCGATGAACCCGGTGCCGGTTGCATCCGGGGCGCTCTGGAGGTTGATATAGGCATTGTACCCATACAGTACCGGCCCGAATATCATGGCCTGGGGCGTTACATCCTTGATGGATGCGGCCATCTCTATCGTGGAGAGCACCAGTGCATCATAGGTGACCGGGGCACCCGCCACGTTATAATACGCGCGGGTGCCGGCAAGGTACTGGGCATAGTGATCCGTGGAAGGATGAACCCGGGCATGGGTGTATGCCCATAGCGCCGGCTCATTGTCCAGGCAGTAAAAGATCGGCGGATCACCCGGGTGCCCATCCCTGCCCTGGGGAAAGAAAGTGTGCTCAAGCCAGTGGACAAATTCATCCTGGTACACGGCATTATCGGTCAGGTCCGGTGACAGGGAGAGGGGGGCGGGTTTGACAGCCAGGGAGGGAATGAACCGGGCCGTCAGCCAGTTCCAGGTCTGTCCCACATCACCGCCTCCGCTGGCGTCCCTGGAGACACGGCCGATGATCGGTACGGTCACCAGTGCGGCAGCATGGTTAAGCCGTGCATTCCTCACATTCCGCCAGACAGCGGCCCCCGGTGTGGTGGTATAATAACCCAGGGCTTCATACTCGCTGGTCCAGTTTCTCACCAGGTAGGTATCATTCTGGTGAAACCAGTCGCTGCCGGCATGAGAGGCGTTGGTTTCCCAGTTATAGGCTGTCCACCGGTTTCCCCCTGAACGTTCCAGGGCACGGCCGTTATACCCGAAGTTGGTGCCGTAGATATAGGGAGAAATCGGGTGGACCGGTCCGGAGGTGTCGATGGTGAATACCAGCGGGCTTCCAATTGCCGGTACACCGCTCCACAGCATCAGCCATACAAGACAGCACAGCCAGGGTCTTTTGAAGTTCATTGAAGCAATGGGCCTATTTAACCGTGTAGGTCAGGCTGCCAAGATCAATATCCTTATCAGCCATCTCCTGGAATATCTGGATGGTCCACTCCCCTGGCGTTTCAGTATAAATTTTTTTCCATGTCCTATACCTGAAGGCACTGCCCAGGACAATCTCCTGGGTTTTTCTGATCCGGTTGTTCCTGGAATAGGCAATGATAATTTTAGCCTGGTCATCCACAGGGATCATGAAATTCATCCACAGCAACACCTCATCACCCATGTTCACATCACTTCCCAGGGTGGTGACCATGCAGTCATTTTTGTTTTCCTCATCTTTTCCGGTTTCCGTGCACAGGGTATAGTCCACCAGTACCGCCCCTGACCCCTTGCCATGGGTATAGTAATTCATCACTTTTCTGGCTTCTTCAGAGCTGGGTTTTGGTGCGGCCAGGGTCCATATCGGAATACACAACAGGGCAATAGCGATCATGATCTGTTTTTTCATCATATCCTCCATATCGGATGGGTTTTATAGGTTGCTTACATACCATCCTGTCATGAGGAGCAATTTGTATACCAGATCTCCGTAAAAAGGGCTTGGCTGAATCAGGGTGTGAAGCGCTTTAGATTACAAGGGTTTTCATGTGTGGGTGTCGTGCACGAGAGACGCTTTCACTCCAGAACGTGTAGGGAAAAAACAACAGTTGCGAAGGGATTTTCATACAATGCGTGACCCGACCGGTTCCGGGATCATGGGTTTGGTGATCCTGGAACCGGTCGGACATGTTCGGGCCGGGCTATTCTGGTGAGTCTGTTGCCGCGGCCGGCTTGGCGATCCGGATGGCCAGCTCCTGGAGCTGCTCAGTGGTCGCTTCAGAGGGCGCATCCGTCAGCATGCAGGTGGCTTTCTGAGTTTTGGGAAATGCAATGACGTTCCGGATGGAATCCTCTTGGCACAACAGCATGACCAGGCGGTCAAAACCGAATGCAATACCGCCATGGGGCGGGGTACCGGATTCCAGGGCTTCGAGCAGGAATCCGAATTTATCCCGGGCTTCCTCATCCCCGATACCAAGGCATGTGAATACCTTCTGCTGAAGATCCGTGGAGTGGATACGGATACTGCCCCCGCCGATCTCGATGCCGTTGAGCACCAGGTCATAGGCCCTGGATTTGGCCTCTAACGGGTCGGACTCCAGTTTGTCGATATCGGATTCCATGGGTGCGGTAAACGGGTGGTGCAGCGCCTGGTATCGTTTTTCAATATCGTCATATTCAAACATGGGGAACTCGGTCACCCAGGTAAATTCATACCGGTTGTCATCAATGAGTTCCAGGCGTCTGGCCAGCTCATTTCTCAGCTGGCCCAAGGCCTCATTGGTGATCCTGGGCTGGTCTGCCACGAAAAAGACAATATCACCGGGTGCCATATCCAGCGCCTGCCTCATGTTGTCCTTTTCTTCGTCTGTAAAGAATTTGGCAATGGGGGACTGCCAGTCTCCATCCTCTTTGACCTTGATCCAGGCCAGACCCTTGGCTTTGTAAACTGCGGCAAAGTCGGTCAGTTCATCGATCTGCTTCCGGGTGAAGGTGGCACATCCTTTGGCGTTGATGGCCTTGACAAGGCCGCCCTTTTTCACCACATCCGCAAACACCTTGAATCCGGCATCCTTGACAATGTCAGAAATATTACAAAGCTCCAGCCCGAATCTCAGATCCGGACGGTCCAGGCCAAACCGGTCAATGGCCTCATCATAGGTCAGCTGTTTAAACGGCGTAACAAGGTCGATGTCGAGGACATCCTTGAAAATGCGGACAATCAACCCTTCGGCCACTTCCATGACCTGCTGTTCATTAACAAAGGACAGCTCCATGTCAATCTGGGTGAATTCGGGCTGGCGGTCGGCCCTGAGGTCCTCATCCCTAAAACACCTTACAATCTGGTAATAGCGGTCAAACCCCGAGATCATCAGCAACTGCTTGAACAGCTGGGGAGACTGGGGAAGGGCGTAGAAATCGCCCTGGTTGACCCTGGAGGGAACCAGGTAATCCCTGGCACCTTCGGGCGTACTCTTGGTCAGGAACGGGGTTTCGATATCGGTAAATCCGTTGCTGTCCAGGTACTGCCTTGCTGCCATGCTGGCTTTGTGGCGGCTCAGGATATTCTGTTTGAGTTTGGGACGCCTCAGGTCCAGATGTCTGTATTTGAGCCGTATGGATTCCGAGGCTTCGATGCGCTCCTCGATCTGGAAGGCCGGTGTCTTGGCTTCTGAGAAGATCCTTAGCTCCTCGGCAAGAACCTCAATGGCACCGGTGCTCATTTTCGGGTTGAGCATATCTGCGGGCCGCGCCGTGACCTTTCCCCGGATACCGATCACATATTCATTCCGGATGGCCTGGGCTTTTTCATGGACCTGCGTGGACACTTCAGGGTTGAATACCACCTGGGTGATGTCCCGCTGGTCCCTCAAGTCAACAAAAATAACACCGCCGTGGTCCCGGCGGTACTGCACCCATCCCATCAGGACCACTTCCTCTCCGATATCTGTATCCCGAAGCTGGGAGCAGTCGTGGGTTCTTGTCATATTTCCTAATAAGTCAGTCACCTTGGTATCCTTATCTGTTTAGCGTATAGGTTAGCATTGGTTGGTTCAATATCGTTATGGTTTCAAGCGGGCCAGGCAGGTGTCAACCACCTGATCAACCTGAATGTCTGTCTGCTCCTTGGTGGTCATGTTTCTCAGGATCAGGGCGTTTTTCGCCAGTTCATCCTCACCCACAATCAGCACATGGCGGGCATTGAGCTTGTTGGCCCGTTTCATCAGGGCTTTCATGCTCTTTCCCCGGTAATCCACCTCACAGCGAAGGCCCATGCGGTTCAGCTCACTGGCCCAGATATATCCCTTGTGGGTGGCGTCATCTCCCAGGGTCAGGATAAACAGGTCCAGCACGTCGGGAGTGGGAACATTGTCAAGGGCTTCCATGACCTCGACCAGGCGGTCATAGCCGATGGCAAATCCGATGGCCGGTGTGGGCGGCCCCCCCAGTTCTTCAGTCAGGCGGTCATACCGTCCTCCCCCGGCCACGGCGCTCTGGGCACCCAGGTTGGTGGTCAGGATTTCAAAAGCGGTCCGGGTATAGTAGTCCAGGCCCCTGACCAGTGATTTGTCCACGGTGAACGCCACATTCTGCTGTTCAAGGGCACGTTTGACCGTGTTAAAGTGGTCGTCACAGGCACTGCACAGGTGATCCAGGGTGGCCGGGGCATCGGTGAGCGCATTGGCACAGGATTCCACTTTGCAGTCCAGGATGCGCAAAGGATTTTTATCCATACGGCGAAGGCAGTTTTCACACAGGTGCTCGGTTTTGGTTGAGATGAAATCCAGGAGTGCTTTCTGATAGCTCGGACGGCATTCGGCACATCCGAGCGAGTTGATATGGGCTTTCAGATCGGAGAGGCCCAAAGCCGTGAACAGCTCGTTGAGAATAAACACCAGTTCGGCATCCACATAGGCGGATTCAACCCCGAACACCTCTGCATCGATCTGGTAGAACTGGCGGTATCTTCCCTTCTGGGGACGCTCTCTTCTGAACATGGGGCCGATGGTGTAGAATTTTCTGACCGGCTCTGCCGCATACATTTTATGCTGGATGTAGGAACGGACGATGGAGGCGGTCGCTTCAGGCCGCAGGGTCAGTTTGTCCCCTTTACGGTCGGCAAAGGTATACATCTCCTTTTCAACAATATCGGTCACTTCCCCGATGCTTCTGGCAAACAGCTCTGTTTTTTCCAGGATGGGGATCCGGATCTCTTCATATCCGAACTGTTTGAACAGCCGTGTGGCCTCTTTTTCCACCTTCTGCCACAAGGCAATATTTTCAGGCAATATATCCCTGAACCCTCTGATAGTCTGCATAAGATTAAATCTATAAATTATTGGGTTAATTAAAAATAAACTTCATCTATAAACGAAAATCCACTGAATAGTCAATCCCTTTGATTATTTTTCCTTCCGGATCGACACGGAACGGGCATGGGCACCTAAGCCTTCAATATGGGCCAGTGCCTCTACATCTGCTGCCTCTTTTTCAAAGGCCGCTTTTGAATAGTGGATCAGGCTGGTTTTCTTGGTGAAGTGCTCCACGCTCAACGCAGAGGAGAACCGGGCGGTCCCGGCCGTGGGAAGCACATGGTTTGGGCCTGCGATATAGTCACCCATGGGCTCAGGTGTGTAGTCTCCCATAAATACGGCACCGGCATTCCGGATCTGGCCCACCCATTCAAAGGGGTTGGCCACCATGAGCTCCAGGTGCTCGGGCGCCAAACGGTTGGACAGTGCAACCGCCGTTTCCATGTCCGGGGTCACCAGTATGGTTCCGAAGCGCTCAATGGATGCTGAGGCAATCTCTTTTCTGGAAAGGGCGGCAAGCTGTGATGCGACGGATTGGGAAACCTGGTTGGCCAGTTTCTCGGAAGTGGTTACCAGGATGGATGAGGCCACCTCATCATGCTCGGCCTGGGACAGGAGATCGGCCGCAATATAATCCGGACGGGCGTTCTCGTCTGCAATGATCAGAATTTCGCTGGGGCCTGCAATCATATCGATCCCAACGGTCCCGGATACCAGCTTTTTGGCCAGGGTGACCCAGATGTTGCCCGGGCCCACGATCACATCGACCTTGGGAACCTGTTGGGTACCATATGCCAGGGCG
>QZLA01000143.1 GCA_004796375.1 Desulfobacteraceae bacterium | reverse complement strand
TTGATCAGGTGCTGAAGGGGGAAAAACTCAAATCACTGGTGGCCATGGGTAACCCGGCAGTACCTGTGGAAACCATTGAGGTCAGTGATGAGGAGCACGATCAATACCTGAGGGCCGCTTTTGACCGGACAGAGGCGGGCATGGCCTATGCCCGTAGACTTCTTGAGGCAGAACAGCAGGCAGCCCAAGCCGCACCGGCAGCCGGCGCTGCAGCGGGCCAGGCTGATGCCGGCACGGCAGCGGCAGAGGATGCCACTGTTCCGGCAGGCCAGATCGCCCAGACACCGTCTATGATGGAAAAGATCCCGCAGCCAACCCGGGAGGAGATGAGCCGGGCAGTCCGGACCCAGATCAGGATAACTAACGATGATTTGAGACATTTGGCCCAGGACCGGTCACTGGCAGTGAAAAGTGCACTGCTGGCTGATCCGTCCATTGATCCGGGCCGGATATTTACCATAGAATCCCAGTCACTGGCACCGGAGGACAGTTCGCTTCCGAAGGCCAGTGTGATCATGACATTAAAATAATTTCTACAAAGGATTGAAAGCTGAAGGTAGATATGAGTTCGACAGTTAAAGGGATATTGCAGAAAATCAATTTTATTGAAAAAGATATGGAGCTTCATAAGCAGATCCTGTTTTCCATTGAAGCGGATGACAAAGATCAGATTGAACGTGTCATTAAACAGATCGCTGATTTTAAGGCCCAGATTGAAGAATTGCGGCTTAAGATCAAAGAGGTTGATGAATCAGAGTATTACCGGATCATCCGGATCGAGGCCGGGACGCTGACCTTCAGGAAATTGTCGGAGAACAAGTCATTTAAAGCGGTCAATACCCTCAACGATTCCGGGCAATGCCGGGTGACGCTGAGCAGTGGAGAGACCCTCGAATGTCTGGTGGCCGCTCAGGAGGAAAGCGGAAACTGGTGTGTACTGACCGTTGACGGTGATGTCAGGGAGCTTGGCGCTTCAGAGGTACAGTCAGAATAATGCCTTAAACCAACCCCAATAATATCAATTGCAGGAGGGAGCATGACACAGCCTGGAGAACGCCTGATACAGCCTGGGGCATACAATGAGATGGTCATGGGCAACACTGCCGTTGTCAGGGCCATGGTCGAGACCCAGACCCGGGTGGTCTCATCCTATCCCGGATCACCCACCCCGGAAATCGCTGCAGCCATTCGTACCATTTCTGAAGAGAAACGGCCGTTTTACTTTGAATTTTCAGTCAATGAAAAGGTGGCCAGTGAAGTGGCATTTGGTGCGGCACTTAACGGTAACCTGTCCTGTGTGTTTTTTAAGAGTGTGGGATTGAATGTGGCCATGGATACCTTTGTCCAGTTCGGGCTGATGAATATTCCCGGCGGTCTGGTGGTGGTGATAGGAGACGATCCGGGTGCCAACTCTTCCCAGAACGAACAGGACAACCGCCATATTTTCAAGATGGCCCGGTTGACCGTATTTGAACCGGCATCCCCCCGGGAGGTCTATGGGTATTATAAGAAGGCGGCCCAACTTGCCAGAATCGAGCAGACCGCTGCGGTGCTCAGACTGACCACCCATGTCTGCCACGCCAGGCAGAAGGTGAGCTTTGATGCGTATGAACCTGGTGAGAATATCTTTAATGCAGACTTTGACAAAGCCAACGGGCCCTATATCCCCATCACCAACCTGGCCATAGATCTCAAACGAAAATCGTTTCACAAACTGACCCGTGCCGCGGAGTTCATCCGCCAAGAAGGGCTGAATACCCTGGACCAAGGGGGCAGTGAAGAAAACATCGGGATCATCGTACCCGGCATGCCCTATCTTTCGCTGAAGGATGTTCTGGCACTGGATGATGGATTCTCCCCGGATATCCTCAAACTGGGTGTTGTTCATCCCCTTGATTTTGAAGTGATCAAGCCGTTTCTGCAATCCCATGACACGGTCCTGATTCTGGAGGAGCTGGATGATATTATTGAACAGCAGATCAAAGCGTTTGCACAGGATGAGGGGATATCCGCTAAGATACTTGGCAAAACCTGTGATGAGGATTTTATCGGGGAATACACGCCGGATAAGGTGCACGACATTCTTTTCAGGATCTGGCCGGACAGGTTCGTCACGGCACCCGTGGATGTCATACCCGGTATTGAGGTCCCTGCGAGACCGGCCCAGATGTGCCCGGGTTGCGGCCATAGAAGTGCATTCCAGGCGATAAAAAAGGCGCTGGCCAAAACAGATATCACGGTCGCAGACATCGGCTGTCACACCCTGGGGTTTCTGCCCCCCTATGAGATGGGAGAGGTGTTGATGTGCATGGGAGCCTCCTCCGGCATGGCGTCAGGCCTTTCCTTGGGAAATAAAGACCGCAGGGTTGTGGCATTCCTGGGTGATTCAACATTCTTTCATGCCGGGATTCCCGGAATCATCAACACCCTGTTCAACCGGCATAACATTACGCTGATCATCATGGAAAACGGCACCACTGCCATGACCGGCCATCAGGATCATGCCGGGGGAACCATTCCGGTCAAAGAGGTGCTCAAGGGCCTGGGGGTTGAGCATGTTTTTTCCTGTGACACCTACCAGCAGGAGGTGCTGACCCGGCAGGTGACCGAGGCCATGAACATCGACGGCCTGAGCGTGGTGATCGCATCCCATCCATGCATGCTCAAGTTTACCCGTGCCCAGTCGAAAAAGCCGGGGTATACACGCCGCCATGTGAACATCGACGCTGCAGTATGTACCCGGGTCCATGAATGCGTGGCGGTGTTCGGCTGCCCCTCATTTGTTCTCAATGATGACGGCAGTGTAGCGGTGAATAAAGATCTGTGTATCGGCGACGGCTCCTGCCGGCAGGTGTGTCCGGAGCAGGCGATTCAATATTAAGGAGGCGGCATGAAAGAGTTCAATATCTACATTACCGGTGTTGGCGGTCAGGGGATCGGCCTGTTAAGCCAGGCCCTGCTGCAGGCCATTGATCATGCCGGCCTTGATGCCGTGGCCGTGGACACCCACGGACTTGCACAGAGAGGCGGTGTGGTGGCGTCCCGGATCCGGTTCGGGGAGCAGGTGTATTCTCCTTTGACCATGAAACATCGTTCAGACCTGGTTTTGGCCATGGAGATTCATGAAGCCTTGAGAGGCGTCAACACGGCAGTCAAGGACAGCGGGGCACTGGTTTATCTGGATGTGTCCTGGCAGCCGTTGCCGGTCAGGATTTCCGGTGAGAAGCCGATGACCAATGATGATATTTCAAAGACCTGCCATGCCCGCCAGGTTCAGGTGTTCAGGGTGGAGTCACACAAGATACCTGATCCGCGCATGCAGAACATGGCTGTGCTGGGGACACTGGCCGGCCACGGTCTTGTCCGGGGCGTGGAAAAAAATCATTACCTGTCAGCCCTTGAGGCGGTCCTGCCGGAAAAAATACGGGAGGCAAATATCAACCTGTTTGAGTCGTATATGTCAGTCTAACACCTCTTCGGTTTTATGAATCATGGTATCCTTCTCGTCCACACCTCGATCCAGTGATCCGCCGAAAAGGGAGATGGCATAAACGATCATTCCGAATACCAGGGTAAGTACAAAGAGTTTCAGGGCAGCCGACGGCCTGAAAAACAGGAGTGCCAGGATGGCGGCCCCCATGATCAGGGAAATGATCAGGTGTGAGTGGAAAAATGTGATGGCTGTATCGATCAGGTTGTCCATGCTTAACTATCCTTTTTTTCAGTATCTTCAGGTTGTGATTTTTCCTGTTCAATGATAAAGGCCCCCAGTTCCTGGTCCATGCCCATGATGTGACTCATGATCCATTCCCTGAGTTCATTGATCAGCTTTTCCGAGGCTTCTTCAGAGTATTCCCTGTGCTCCTCCCGAAATTTTTTTATGGCTTGAATCAGCTTTTTATGGGCACTCCTGTGATCATCCTGCCCCTCGAACTCATAGGTTTTCATGTAGGCTTCTTCAAGTTTGAAGTGGTGATTGACGTACATGGCCAGAAATCCGACCGTGTAATTGAACATTGCCTCGTCCTGGTCCTCGCCTTTGGCTTTCTGGAGCTGGTTGAGCAGTTCAATCAGCTGACCGTGCTGGAAATCCTGCCACAGCACCCCGGTTTTATACCCTTTTTTCTCAGCCATATCTGTCTCCTTAATGGTTAGTCCGCTGCTTTTCAAAATGTTTGACGATTTTGCCGATGGTGTTGATGGCATTTTCAATTCTCGGGGACCACTTCTGACCACAATTGATTCTCAGGCAATTGCTGAACCGGTCCGTGGACGAACATAAAATACCCGGCAGTACGGAAATCCTTCTCTTGTAGGCTTCATGGTATACCTCCATGCTGTCCACATTCTGTGGAAGCTCTACCCAGATAAACATCCCTCCCGTCGGGAAGGTGATTTTGGTGTGGGGAGGAAAATATTTTGAGATGGCGATAGCCACCGCAGATGCCTGGTTCTTGACCTGATTGCGCAACCGCCTCAAATGGCGGTCATAGGCGCCGGATTTCATGAACTGGGCAATCACCGTGTGGGTAATGCTGGCATTGGAGATATAGGAATTGAGCTTCAGCCGGATGATTTTGTCATAAAACCTGCCCGGTGAAATCCACCCGGCCCTGAAACCCGGTGCAAGGGTTTTTGAAAAGGATGAGCAGTACAGGACCATCCCCCGGGTGTCATAGCGTTTCAGGGTAGAGGGCCGTTTCTGCCCGTAATAGAGATCCGTATAAATATCATCCTCGATGATCGGGATATCGTACCTGGCGGCAATTTTAACGATCCGCTGCTTGTTTTTCGAGGGAATCACCGACCCCAGAGGATTTTGAAAGTTGGGATTCAACAGGCATGCCTTCACCGTGTTGGTGGCCAGTGCTTTTTCAAATGCAGCAGGATCAATGCCGGTTTCAGGGCAGCCAGGGATTTCAAGTACATACATGTTCAGGTCTTCAATCAGCTGCAGGAAACAGTGAAATACCGGGGATTCAACAAGGATGGTATCCCCGGGGCCTGCCACTGCTCTGAGGCAGAGACTCACCGAGTCCATGCATCCGCTGGATGTGATGATATTGTCCCCGTTGACCGCGCAACCCGTTGACAGCATCTTTTTGGAGAGTTGTTCCCGAAGTTCGGGATCGCCCTGGCAATAATCATACTTTGACAGGTGGAGCTGCATCTCGCTTGAGGGGATCGATTTCATAATCCGGGACAACTGCTTCAGGGGCATCAGATCATTGGAGGGGATGGCGGCACCCAGCGGCAGGATCTTTTCATTCTGGAGATCGGCGACAATGGTCTGGGCCAGATCATTTACACTGACCCGGCAGGGTTTTGACTCTGTTTTATGCCGGACAGGGGCCCCGAGCAGTACCGAGTGCAGCGCCTTGACATAAAATCCGGATTTTTCCCTGGCCTCAACCCGTCCCCGCTTTTCAAGCTCAATATACGCCTGATGGATGGTGGACACGCTCAATCCCAACTGGCCGTGCAGCTTTCTCAGTGACGGCAACTTGTCACCCGGGCTGAACGTACCGTCCATGATACCGGTTTCAATCTCGTTGGCCAGTGTCACATATCTGAAGTTGTTGTCTGTTTTCATGCTCAAGGAATCTGTTATGTTTATTTTTCTTTGAAACTGTAACTGTTATTTTGTTGGGTATAATATAAGCTGTCCCAAAAAACAAGACAAAAGCAACCGTTAAAATAGAAGAAGTAAACTGATGAACAACCTGTTTTTATACGTGATAACAGTCCTGGTATGGGGATCGACCTGGATTGCCATCAAGTTCCAGCTCGGCATTGTGGATCCCATGGTATCGGTATGCTACCGGTTTGCCATCGCAGCAGTCCTGCTCATCGGGTTCTGCTATTTCAAGCGCCTGAACATGCGGTTTACCCTCAAGGAACATGGCTACATGGCCCTGTTCGGGGCATTGCTGTTCTCTATCAACTACTGGCTGGTGTATGTGGCGGAAATTTATATTACCAGCGGACTGGTGGCAGTGTTGTTTACAGCGGTTGTTTTTATGAACATCGCCAACGGAGCAATTTTTCTCAAGTCGGCCATACGCATGAAAATGGTGGCCGGCGCCTTCCTGGGGACATTGGGCATCTGCCTGATCTTTTATCCTGAAATCCAGTCATTTGACCTGTCCGACAAGAGTGTGTTCGGCCTGTCTATCGGCATGATCAGTGTGCTCATGGCCTCATTCGGCAACATCCTGTCGGCCAGAAATCAGCAGAACAACCTGCCGGTCATCCAGGCCAATGCCTTTGGCATGGCCTATGGTGCCGGCCTGCTGATCATCGTTGCCCTGGTCCTGGGTAAACCGTTTCAATTTTCATTCAGTGTCGGATATATCTCCTCTCTGTTTTACCTGTCGGTATTCGGCTCGATCATCGCATTTGGCAGCTATTTGACCCTGATCGGTAATATCGGCGCGGATAAAGCCTCATATGCCATCATGGTGGTACCGGTGGTGGCCCTGGTGATCTCTTCGTTTGTTGAAGATTACCATTGGAGTCTGCCGGCTGTTTCCGGCCTGATTCTGGTGGTGGCCGGCAATTTTCTGGCACTGGTCAAAAAACCCTCAGCCACGGGCTAAAGCCGATTAATTCTTAGTTATTTATTGCATATCCCGAATGAGTTGTGATATTGAGTTGGGGTATGAAACAGTATGTAGTAGACGGTTTTAGACCAGCCGATTATATAAAACTGAAAGAATATCTGGATCAATCTCTGGAGTCATCTCCCCTGGGCGGGATTTACTGGCTGACGGTTGAACCGGGCCATCTGACACCTTTACAGCTTTCCCATCAGGACTGCCGGCCCCATGTGTTCGGACTGGAGCTGGAGGAAACATCGTTGTCCTGCGAATTTCTTGTCAGAATCAAAAAGAATATCAAGTGCGATTGCATGGATTATGCGACCACAGCGCAGCGCAACTGGCTTATGGATACAGTGGATGCCATAGTGGAGAAACTCGATATCCGTGTATAGCGGATTTAAGGATAATAGATGCTGAAGATTATACCGCTGGGCGGATTGGGCGAGATCGGCCTGAACATGATGGTCATGGAGTATGAGGACACCCTGTTCGTTATCGATGCCGGATTGATGTTTCCTGAAGACTATATGCTGGGCGTGGATATCGTGATCCCGGACATGGAGTACATCCGTGAAAACCGGGACAAGGTCAAGGGAATCATCCTGACCCATGCCCATGAAGATCATATCGGAGCACTGCCTTACCTGCTCAAGAGTGTTCCCATGCCGGTTTACGGCACCTCCTTTACCCTGGGCATCGCCCGGAATAAGCTGTCAGAACTCGATTTTCTGCCCCAGGTCAATCTGAACCTGGTCAATCCCGGCCAAACCCTGAAACTGGGTCCGTTTGACATCGAGTTTATCCGGGTGAGCCACAGCACCATTGACGGGGTGGGGCTGGCCATACGGACACCGGCGGGTCTTGTGATCCACACCGGAGATTTCAGGATCAGCCATAGTCCGGATAAGATGAAAGCCACTGATATTTCAAGTTTTGCCCGGTATGGTGAGCAGGGGGTTCTGGCCCTGCTGTCCGATTCGACCAATGCTGAGGTCGATGGGTATACCGTGTCGGAAGAGGAGGTGGCCAAAAACCTGTCCAAGATTATTGCCAACAGCCAGGGCCGGGTGATAGAGGCTCTTTTTGCCTCCAATGTCCACCGTATTCAGCAGGTGATCGACATTGCCGTTAAAAAGAACCGCAAGGTGGTGTTTAACGGCCGGAGCATGGAGCAGATTATTGCGGTGGCCACGGAACTGGGGTATATCACCTGCCCGGCAAATACCATTGTGGATGTCAAGGATATTTCCAAACTGGCGGATGACCGGGTGGTGATCATCACCACAGGCAGCCAGGGAGAGCCCATGTCCTCCCTGGTCAGGATGGCATCCGGCCTGCACAAGCAGATCAACATCAAGAAAGGGGATCTGGTGGTGCTGTCCTCCAAGCGGATCCCGGGCAATGAAAAAGCAATTGCCAATATCATCAACCGGCTCTACCGGAGGGGCGCGGAGGTGGTGTATTCCAAAATGGCCCAGATTCATGCCTCTGGTCATGCCCACCAGGAAGAGCTCAAGCTGATGATCAATCTGACCAAACCGGAATATTTCATCCCCATCCACGGGGAATACCGTCACCTGGTGGTCCATGCACGGCTGGCGGAAAAACTGGGAGTTCCAAGGGAAAAGGCCCTGGTTGCCGAAGATGGAAAGGTGATCACCTATGACGGAGACGTTATGGAGATCTCAGGCCAGGTGCAGACCGGCCGTATTCTGGTGGACGGCAAAGGTATCGGGGATGTGGGCCGCAGCGTACTCAAGGAGAGGCGGGAGCTGTCCGAAGGTGGTCTGGTGATTGTGACCATGATCATTGATGAGGAGACCGGTGTGGTGCTGTACGGTCCTGAACTGCATTCCAAGGGGTTTGTGTTTGATTCAGCCACCGGCTACCTGATTGATGATGCCCAGTGCGTGATTCTTGAGATCGTTGAGGAGATCGAAGCCGGTATTGAAAACCGGGTGGAGAAGATCCGGATGAAACTCTCCCGGGCACTGAAACAATATTTTTCCTTTACCATCGGTCGGCGTCCCATGATTGTTCCCATTATACTCGAAGTATGAAAAAAGAGCTGAACGGCATACTGTTTCTCTTCCTGATTGTTTTTATTTCCGTCAGCCTGCTGTCCTATCATAACCTGGATCCAAGCGTTGGAAATCACCCCTTTTCTCTCCCGGATGATGTCCACAACCTGTTCGGGATTATCGGGGCCCATGTTGCCGGGTTTTTTGTTTTCCTGTTCGGGTTGGGCGCATTCTGGATACCGGTTCTCCTTGCTTTGGCAGCGGCATGGTACCTGAAGGGCCGGTCCGGGAGGATTATCGGCTTGACCGGGGTTGGCGGGCTGCTGCTGATGATTTCAACGGGATGCCTGTTTTACCTGTTCAAGGATGCCTACCAGGTGTTTGGATCCTCCTTCTCAGCTGGCGGGGTGATTAGCGCTTTTCTGACCAGCCTGCTGCTCAGATATGCCAATATCGCCGGTGCGATTATCATTATGGTGTTTTTCTTTGTTATCGGGTTTATACTTGCCACAGGCATATCGACCATCACCATTTATGCCGGAATCCGCCAGGTGTTTCAAAAAACGGCCGTCACTGTCCGGCAGGATATGGCGGAGTTTAAAAAGATACTTGGTGAGCAGATAGAGGCGGCAAAACAGAGACGGGCGGCAGCCAAAAAGCAGATTGATGTCACACCGGTCATGGCGCAGGAACAAGAGCAGGAAAAAGTGCCGGAGCTCATCGAATACCGGGAAGAACCGGAACCGGAGGTGCTTCCTGGTCCGGAACCGTTGGCCAAGAAAGCTGAGAGCCGCACGGAACCGTCCATTGTGGAGCTGGAGGAGGATGATTTCGAGTTTGAACCCAAAATAGGGGATATCCGGGAAAAGTCGGACTTTGAATTACCCGTACTGTCGTTCCTGGATGAACCCCAGAAGATCAAACACTCCGTAGATTCTGCCAAACTCAAGGATAAAAGCCGCATACTCGAGCAAAAACTCAATGATTTCAACATTTCCGGAGAGGTAGTTGAAATTCTGCCCGGACCGGTGATTACCACCTTTGAGTACCGGCCGGCCCCTGGTGTAAAAATCAGCAAGATCGTCGGCTTGACCGATGATCTCGCCCTGGCATTGAGTGCTATCAGCATCCGTATTGTGGCCCCCATACCGGGCAAGGATGTGGTGGGGATCGAGATTCCCAATGATGCCCGCCAGATCGTTCACTTAAAGGAACTGATCGCTTCCCGGCAGTTTGCCGAATCCCATTCCCGACTCACCCTGGCACTGGGAAAAGATATACTAGGGAGCCCCGTGGTCACCAAGATGGATTCCATGCCGCACCTGCTGATTGCCGGTGCCACAGGAACCGGAAAAAGCGTGGGGCTCAACGCCATGATCATCAGCCTGCTTTACAAATCCAGGCCGGATGAGATCAAGCTGATCATGATTGACCCCAAGCGGATCGAGCTTTCCGTGTACAATGATATTCCCCACCTGATCTCCCCGGTGGTGACAGACATGAAAAAAGCCACCAATGCCCTGTTCTGGGCGGTCAGGGAGATGGAGCGGCGGTACGAGCTGCTGGCCGAGTCCGGGGTCAGGAATATTGTCCAGTTTAACGAGCTGGTGGAGCTGCAGAAGAAAAATCAGCTCAAGCTGGAATCGGAAGAGGAAGAGGATCTGGAAAAGCTACCATATATTGTCATTATTGTGGATGAGTTTGCCGATCTGATGATGGTGGCCTCACGGGATGTGGAATCGGCACTGGCACGTCTGGCCCAGATGGCCAGGGCCGCTGGAATCCACTTGATTCTGGCGACCCAGCGGCCGTCGGTGGATGTGCTGACAGGAACCATCAAGGCCAACTTCCCCACGCGGATCTCCTTTCAGGTGTCTTCAAAAATCGATTCAAGAACCATCCTTGACAGCAATGGATCGGAAAATCTTCTGGGCAACGGGGATATGCTGTTCATGCCGCCGGGCACCGGACGGCTCATGAGGATCCAGGGTGCATTTATTTCGGAAAAAGAGATTGCCAAAGTCACGGCATTTTTAAAGAAACAGCAGAAACCGGACTATGTGTCTGATGTGACCAAGAAAACCGAAGATTCCGGCAGCGGGTCCGTGGATGAATCCGAATATGATGAAAAATATGATGAAGCCGTGGCCCTGGTGACCAAAACCCGCCAGGCATCCATCTCAAGTGTTCAGCGTCACTTGAGGATCGGTTACAACCGGGCCGCCCGGATCATAGAAATGATGGAAAAAGAGGGGATTGTCGGTCCGGCAGACGGGTCCAAACCCAGGGAGATCCTGGTCAGGGCCTATGATGATGAGATGGAATAATGGTTGATTATGTTTGATATGGCGTTCTGGCAAGGGATCAAAGGATTTATGGAGGAGGCCGAGGCACGAAAGCTGTTTGACGTTGCCCTTGAAGCCGCCGGTATGGGACCGGTTCTGGAGATCGGCAGCTACTGCGGAAAATCCTCATACCTGATCGGTATGGCAGCAAAGCAACGGGACAGTATCCTGTTTTGTGTGGATCATCACCAGGGCTCTGAGGAGCAGCAGCCCGGGGAGGAGTATTTTGATGAATCCCTGTATGATGAAACAACAGGCGGGATTGAGACCTTCCGGTTCTTTCGTGACACCATCGCCCGTTCAAGCCTGGCCGATACCGTGGTTCCCATTGTCGCACCATCCGAAACCGCCGGCAGGTGCTGGCAGACGCCGTTGTCCATGGTGTTTGTCGATGGCGGGCACAGTTTTAAAGATGCATTCACCGATTATGAAACCTGGTCCGGACATATCATGCACAACGGGTTTCTGGTGTTCCATGACATCTTTCTTGATCCTGCCAAGGGCGGGCAGGCCCCGAGAGAGGTGTATGAACTGGTGCTCAAAGATGACCGGTTCACGTTTATCTCCATGACCCATACACTGGCCGTTTTCCAGAGAACAGGCATGCGCCAAAAAGACTGATCTTCATAAGCGCGATTCAGGAGGAAAAAGAATGGACCAGCAGTTTGTTATTGACCGGATTACCGAGTATTACATGCAGCTGCCGTTCAACAAGGTGTTGGGTATCCGAATCGACACGCTTGAGTATGAATCCGGCAAAGCCTCAACCGTGTTTGACATGACACCCGACCTGATCGGGAATTATTTCATCGGGATCCTCCATGGCGGGGTGATTTCTTCTGTCATCGACTTGACCGGCGGATTGTCCGCCTTGATCTCCTGTGCCAAATTCCATGAAGGTGAATCCTTGGAGCATATTACCGGCAAACTGGCTGGAACGGCCACCATTGATGTACGGGTGGACTACCTGAGGCCGGGCAAGGGTGATCATTTTAGCTGCACGAGCGAGATTATCCGTGCAGGCTCACGGATCGTTGTGGCAAAAATGGATCTTTTTAATGAGAAAAAGACACGGATCGCCACCGGAACCGGCACCTACCTGATCGGACAATAATGTCCGGCCTTGAAAATCGTTCTTCTGAATATCATTCCAGCAGAAACGCCTTTATCGCGCCTGCCGTCTCCTCCCGGGCTTCTTCGAGCAGGAAATGACCGGCATTTTGGATGAACTGAAGCTTGGCTCCCGGGATATCTTCACTGAGCCGCCAGGCCATCCCTGATGGGAAAAAGCGGTCTTTCTTACCCCATAAAATAAGGGTGGGCCGATCAATATTCCGGATCGCTTCAACCGGCATCACCATCTGATCTGCAGGCACCCGAATGATTCTTGAGAATACCTTTGCCCCGTTCTTGTCACTGGCCCAGGCACACCGGTAGTGCTCCAGCGTTTGGTCATCGATCCGGGTTGGATCGTATAGCCCCTGCCGGAACAGATAGGAGAATCCCTGTTTTGTAAGAAACAACGGTGCCAGGGGATCATATGACAGGATCTTTAGAAACAGTTTCATTTTCCAGGGCCAGTCTGCATAGGGACCGGTGTTCATGATCACCAGACGGTTGATCAGTTCAGGGTTTCTAACCGCAAGCGCAATGGCGGCCATGGCTCCGAGATCATGGGCTGCCAGGTGAGCGTCTTCGATTTCATACGCTGCAAAGTATTCCATAAGAAAATCATGGAAAAAATCCAGGGTGTATTCACTAACCAGCGGTTTGTCCGATTTCCCGTGTCCGGGAAGATCCGGCACAAAAATGTTGAACTGCCCGGATAATTTGGGGATGACATGGCGGTAAAGCCAGGCGCTTGACGGGTACCCGTGGAGCAGTACCAGTTTGGGATGGTCGTTGGATCCGGCCCTGAGAGAATGGATGGTTATTCCGTTTTTTATTGTGATGTTGTGACTTTCCATGAATCACCTCCGAAAAATGGTATATAGGTTTGGCTGGACGGCCAGCCAAAAGATTGAAAAAAAAAGAGATCAGGACATCAGAAGGCCCATGATGCTTTGCTCTACCCCAACCCAGATGTCCGGGCAGTCAGCCAGGTCCGGTTCGGTCAACAGCTGCAACCCCATCCCGTCGAGTAACCCCGTGATCACGGCGGCCAGGGGAGCAGCGGGCATGTCCGGCCGGATGAATCCCTGGTCGGCAGCTTCTACAAGACCGGATTCCAGTGCTTTCCTGAACTGCCCGTACATATTGGACAATTCTTCTCTGACAACGGTACTGTGGCGGGCAACGGCATACCCTTCAAAGAACAGGTGAAAAAAATCCGGGTCACGGGTCATGATGCCCCGGAGCAGTTCCGTGATTTCACGGGCATATTCTGCTGCATCACCCGGCGCCTGAAAGATTCGGGCAATCATCTGGGTGCTGATCTCCATATTTTTTTTCAGCACCTTGGCCAGCATATCCTCTTTATTTTTGAAGTAATAATGAAGCAGTCCCCGGCTGACCCCGGCCTGCTGGGCCACTGCATTGATGGTGGTCCCCATATAGCCTTTGTTTGCAAGCACGTGGCCGGCGGCTTCCATGATTTTGATTGCTTTGTCATCTGATGTGCGCGGTGGCATAGAGGGCCTTATTCTGGTTGAATTAAAAAATAAGTTGGACGACCAACCAAAACGTATCATTGGATTGGATACCTGTCAATTGATTTTTTGCCCGGCATAAAATCTCATTGACATGACAATGTATTTATAATATAGCTGCTTTAAAGCTATGAATTGAAATAATCAATAATTGATAATAGTTTAGGAGGAATTATGGGTGAAGTGGTTATAGCAAGTGCGGTACGAACGGCTATCGGTAAGTTCGGCGGTTCTCTGGCACCATTGAGTGATATCGATTTCGGTCCCATCCCGATCCGTGAAGTCATCAAAAGGGCCGGTCTGACCGGAGATCAGATTGATGAAGTGATTTACGCTTCCGGATATCGTACGGGCGACCTTCCGATTAATTCCGCCCGGGTCGTTGCCGTCAAAGCCGGAATTTCACAGGAAAAGCCTCAGTTCACGATCAGCAAGGCTTGTGCCGGCTCCATCAAGGCCATTACCCTGGCTGCCCAGGTGATCAAATCCGGTGATGCAGAAATTATTGTTGCCGGGGGTATGGAAAGTATGAGCAACGCCACCTTTATGCTCAAGAAGGCCCGGTGGGGATACCGCTTGGGACACGGACAGCTCCAGGACCAGCTGATCCTGTTTGACCCCCTCAGCGGCAACACCATGGGAGAAACCGCAGAAAATGTGGCTGAAAAATACAATGTATCCCGTGAGGACCAGGACGAGTTTGGTTTGAGGAGCCAGAATCTGGCGGAACAGGCGATCAAGGAAGGGAAATTTAAAGAGCAGATCGTCCCTGTGGAGATTCCCCAGCGAAAAGGGGATCCCGTTATTTTTGATACGGACGAGCATCCACGCCTGGGCTCCACCATTGAGCATCTTAAAAAATTGCGTCCTGCATTTAAAAAGGACGGAACCGTCACTGCCGGCAATGCCAGTGGTATGAATGACGGTGCCTCCGCACTCGTGATCATGTCCAAGACCAAGGCCGACGAACTGGGCATTGATCCCATGGCCTCAATCGTGTCCTATGCCTCCGTAGG
>QZLA01000218.1 GCA_004796375.1 Desulfobacteraceae bacterium | reverse complement strand
GCTGTAATAGTGTATTAAGATGTTTTGCGGAGGGTGGATCGGATGAGATCACATGGACTCTAAATCCATGCAGCCGGGTGCGACTCCCGGGCTCTCCGCCAATCAATTCTTTTTTATCTCATCAGCCGGCCATTTTTTCAAATGATGTTCCTCACCCCTGCCGCTACCGGTCGTACATGTTTTCGATCTGATCGGAATAGGTTTCCAGGATAACCTTCTGCTTGATTTTTTGAGTCGGGGTCAGCATCCCGTTCTGCTCGGTAAATCTTTCAGTCAGCACGGTATACTGCTTGACCTGCTCAAAACGTTCCAGCTCCTTATTGGCATGTTCAACCTCCCGGGCAATGAGTGTTTTTAAATCCCCCTTTTCAAGGAAATCATTACCCACCTTGTAAACAATCGGCGTGCCTGCGGATTCATCAATCTTCACCTTGCTCTTATCGTAATCGATGCCCCTGGCATCAAACACCTCTTTAAAATAGGTGAAGTTCGGCACAACCAGGGTGGATATGGCACTGCGCTCATTACCGATAGTGAAAACCTGCTCAATATAAGCACTGGTTGCAAAGAGCGACTCGATTTTTGCAGGAGCAATATTTTTACCGCTGGAAAGACAGATAATGGATTTGATGCGGTCAACAATTTTGATATAGCCGAACTCATCGATCTCCACCAAATCCCCTGTTTTAAACCAGCCGTCCTCGGTAAATGATCTGGCCGTCTCGTCCGGTTGATTCAGATAGCGTTCAAAGATGCCGGCCCCCTTGATCTCCAGTTCACCGTAATCAGATACCCTGACCCGGGTGCCGTTGGACTCAAGCCCGACATAACCCGGTTTACAGGCAGTCAGGGGATTATTGGCACAGGCATTGAAACTTTCCGTAGACCCGTACCCTTCGCTGACCCGTATCCCGATAATATAGAAAAATTTAAGCAGATCTGCTGATATGGAAGCACTGGCCGAAAAGGAGTGCATGAAGTTTTTTCCGAACAGCGCCCTGACCTTTGCAAAAAGTTTGTCCGCAATCCTGTATTTAAGCTTCAACCCCACAGGCAGTTTTTTTGTGACATCAAAATCATGCCCCATGTTGTATGTACCGGTTTCCGGATCTTTGCGGTATTCAAGAACCGCTTCTCCCACCTCCAGGGCCCAGTCGAACATCTTTCTTTTCAGGCCGCTCTCACCCATTGACTGGTTCAGCTTGATGTAAATTTTTTCATACAGTCTCGGCACACAGTTAATCCAGTGCGGGTTGTACTTCTGCAGATCATCGAGAAGGGTCCCGGGGCTATCCGCATAGGCGATGGTGGCACCGAAAATGATGGCTGCCAGCTGGCACGACCCCCTGTCAAATATGTGTGACAGCGGTAAAAAGCACAGGGTGGTATACTCCTGTTTAAACCCCATGCCAAAATGGCCGAAAAACTCATTTACGCCGTGCATTCTGGAAGACGCGTTGTGATGGGTCAGGATCACACCCTTGCCCTGGCCGGTTGTTCCCGAGGTGTAAAGGATGGTGTATATATCGTTTAATGCAACACCATCCCTCCTGGCAATATAGTCTGCATAGTTCCTGCTGTCTTTTTTCCACTCGATCCCGGCTGCCTGCAATTCGCCCAGGCCCAATACCCGATCATCATGGCTTTTGTAGTCACGGTCCATGACAATAATCTTTTCCAGCTTCGGCATATCATCAAAACCGGAAAGGATCTTCTCAAAAACATCATCTCCCCTTAAAAACAGAAACCGGCTCCCGGAGTCATTTGCAATGTAGGACGCCTCTTTTAAGGAGAGGGTGGAATAGATCGTGACACTCGCGGCGTTCACGCATGCCAGGGCCATGTCCACGTGGGTCCAGTAGGGGCCGCTTGCAGACATGATGCCGGCCGTTTCCTGTTTTCCAAGGCCGAGACTCATCAATCCGCAGGCATAATCTTCTACCCGGTCATACACCTCACCCCATAAAAATTTCCCGCTGTTGTCGCCATTATAAAGCGCCTCATTAAATAGCTGCCCGACTTCACTTGCATAGGTCCGGGTCGTATCAACAAAGTGCCGGGTAACTGTTTTCAGTGGTTCACTTTCATAGGCCCACTTATCTTTCCATGGCAAATTCAAAACATCTATTTCTGGCATAAACAACCTCTTTATGGGGTTAAGGCTTAGTCAGCAACGAACAGATTCAACGCATCAATGTATTCAGGGTCCTCCTCATCAATGATCCGGACAAGTTCTTTATGCATACGTTTTTTCAGTTCGCTGAAAATCCCTCTTTTTTTACCGAATGCGCCTGCATATGCCACCGCCTCCGGCAGCAGCGCCTCCTTGTCACATGCCTTGACAATGACATTGGCAGCTTCCAATTCAACGGCAGAGGCTCTCTGGCCGGACAGAAGCATCTGGTTAAACTGAGGTTCGGGAACGGCCTTGCGCACGAATCCGATCATGCCGGGTAAGAACGGAATCGATACATCGACTTCAGGGAAACAGAAAAAACCGCGATCCTTTCTCATGAACCTGAAATCACAGGCACAGGACATGATGGCACCATTGCCGTATGCATGGCCGTTAATGGCTGCAACAGCGGGAACAGGGAAAAGAAGCAGACGTTTAAAGACCGCGTTCATCCCATACATAAAATCAATGACTTCCTGGTTTTCCTGGGCCGCAAGTTTACCGCCGACCCATTGTACATCAACACCCTGGGAAAAGTTCTTTTCATCGGTTGAGGTCAGAACCATGGCCTGGATCTCACTGTCTTCAAGAACCTCATCAAAACATTGGTTCATACTCTCGGTAAAAACCTTGTTCATCTGGTTCAACCCGTTGCACATCTCTACAATTGCGACATTATTTTCTTTTCTCCACGCTATCACAGCCATGTTTACTCCTGTATTTTATGGATTCATTTCATAGGCATCGATCAATGCATACACATGATCATTTAAAATCTTTTCAAATTTCTCATTATCCGCTGCCGGTCTCTTGATCATTTTCAGGCAGGCTTCCTGCTGCGCCTTTGTAGACTGGCTTTTCCCATAAAGCTCAAGACCGTATTGTGAAAAGTCCCTGACCATGAAATCAAAAATCTGATCCAGCAGATCATCATCAACATTTTCAATGGCAGCACTCTCGATAATGAGCTGCCCATACGCGACAAGAGTGAACAGCTCGCCGACACACAGAAGGTAGTCAAATGAATTCATCATCTGGTCTTTGAGTTCCATCCCTGAGGCGATTAAAAACTCTTCATAGGCTTTGATCTGTTCCTTGAATATTTCAATATTGGGCAGGTTCTTTGTGGCATAGGTTTTTCTAAAGTCATGGAACTGGGTTTTTGCATACCCTCTTGTCGGACCTTGTTCAAACAGGAAGTCGTCATTCTCACCATGGTTCATTTTGGGTATTTCAGGAAATTCACCCGGATTGAACATATAGTTGGGGATAAGCTTGACAATCAGAGCCATGTTCACATGACGGGTGCCTTCCAGCTTGGGGAACCCCCTTAAATCAACCACGGCCTGACTGAAATAGTTGTCTTTTTCAAACCCCTTTGCAGCAATGATGTCCCAGAGCATTTCATGAACAACCTCACCCTGGATCGCCACTTTCATCTTCATGATCGGGTTATACAGCAGGTAACGTTTATCATCTTTTGATGCGCATCTCATGTAATCGGTTGCCCTTATGCCGAAGAGCTTCATGGCGGTAAGACGGCAGTAAGAATCGAAGAAAAGCCTTTTGACATGGGCGAAATCAGTTACTTTTTTTCCGTAAAGGACCCGGTGAGCGGCATGATTCAGCGCTTCATAGAAGGAGTGAGTGACAATACCGATGGCACCGGAGCCGATATTAAATTTACAGATATTGATGGTGTTGAGCATATCATCCCATGCCTTGGATCCCCTTGAAAGGATCAGGTCATCTGTGATGGGATAATCATGAAGGGCAAATTCCGCCACATAGTTCTGTGCATCAATTACATTCTGAATGCATTCATATTTTTCATGCTTTGAATCAACCACGAAAAAGACATACTCATCCGTCCCGTCAATTTTACCAAATACGGTAATAATGCCGGCTTCGTTACCATTACCGATGTAATATTTGGTTCCCCTTGCCACGTAAGTGCCGTCCTCCTGGGGATATAGTTTCATGGAGGATGAATAGATATCTGCACCATGGTCTTTTTCCGAAAGGCCAAATGCACACAGGGGATTTTCTCTTAACTTTTCAACGGCCTTGTGTTTGAATTCTTCATTATCTCCGAGTAATACCGGGTCAAGACCCAATGTGGACACATGATACATATACCAGTACGCCATACCGTAAAACCCGCAGATCTCCGAAAACTCAAACATCCTGTATGTGCTGTAATACTGATCACTCTCCCCATATCCCTTGGGCAGGAAGAGCGTTTCAAAGATTCCTTCCTCCTTGATGAACTCTGCAAAATCATAGGTAAATTCTCGGGCATGATAATCTTCATTCAGCTTTTTAAGACCCTTGTTTTCAAACCATTCAATGGTTTTCAGCATGACTTCTCTGGATCTTTCATCAGGATAATTTCGGTCCTGGTATTTTTGCGGGTTAAAAAGTACCATGTTTTGTCTCCTTTTTAAGTCAGTGTGCGAACTAAAAATATGTATAACGTTGCCCTGGTGCCCCGTGCTTAGCACAGTGCCCCGGAATGCCGGGGTTACCCGTCCAAAAACAGGCTTTGCAGCAGGCGTTTAAAAACTATTTTTTCCTCCACGGTAAAACCGGATAGCAAGAGATCATTCCCCTTTTCCCTCACACCGATCAATTCCGCCTTGATATCATTGGCCTTTTTCGACGGATACAGCCTGAACACACGCTTATCGGTTCTGTCCAGCCGTTTCTCAATCCATCCGGCATCCTCAAGGCGGTCAATAATCCCTGATAACGTGGCTTTATCAAGGATCAGAAGTTTTCCCAATTCAGCAGCAGTGGCGCCTTCATGGTACCAGAGCCCTTCGAGAATAAGATGCTGCATATTGGTCAATCCATATGGGGCCAATTTCTTTTTCAGCAAGCCATGGGCTTTCTGGTGGGCTTTGGCCAGAAAAAAAAACGTGCAATCCGGAATATTATTGGACAGGTGCTTCACATCAAACTCCTTTGTATACGAACAACAAATAATCTAAACTTGCCGAGTTGTCAATGCCCTTTATCTAAATTCGGGTAGAGGACAAATCGAGTTGATTTTTCCCGCTATCATGATTACGTTACCGGCATTATGACAGAAGACAAAAAGAAGAAACCCGCCAAGAAAAGATATGTCCGAAAACGCGTGAGGATCTTCAACCTGATTGAAAAGATCAAGTTGTGGCCCTCCAGGACCGGCCAGCTCCACGGGATAAAAACCATAGAAGTCCTGGGTCCTGCAGATCCTAAAAAGAGCATCTCCGCCCATGGCGGCCCCCGGACCGCTCGCCTGGTTACCCATTGCGGAAAGACCTTTGTGATTTCCAATTCGTTGAACTCCCGTGCCGGCCGATGGCTGAGAAACAAGTGGTTTGTCCGGGTCTGCCCGAAATGCGGGGTGCCGGAGTGGAAACTTGAGAAATATGCCTCCACCCTGTTTAAACGTCACCAGGGCACCATGCTGGATCGTGAGGACAAAGCGAATAACTGATCCATGAGCCTTTCAATGACCGACCTGAAAACACTTTTAAACCGGCTGGGAAACGGCGGACCGGCAGAACCTCATGAGATCAGGTCCCTGCTAGAGCTTTCATCGCCTGACCAAATCCTGGAACTGTTTGAAACCGCACGGTATGTCCGAACCCGGTACTTCGGGTTTAACGTGTTCTTATACGGATTTATCTATTTTTCCACCTTCTGCCGGAATAACTGCACGTTCTGCCGGTATCGACGGGATAATCTAAGCCTGGTTCGTTACCGGAAATCCATGGATGAGATTCTTTCTACCGCCAAAGCGCTGGCTGCCGACGGTGTCCATCTTATTGACCTGACCATGGGTGAGGATCCTGAGCTGCTCAAAGCGGGGCAGGCGGATCACCCGCCGCTGCCGGATCTGGCCGAAAATCTTACAGCAGAGACCGGTTTACCGGTGATGATATCACCGGGAAGGGTGCCGGACGACATACTGACCGAATTTGCCGAAAGGGGAATCTCCTGGTATGCCTGTTACCAGGAAACCCACACCCGTGAGCTGTTCAACAGACTCAGGCCCGGTCAGGATTTTAATGCACGGCTGCATGCCAAACACACAGCCAGAGATCTGGGGATGCTGATAGAAGACGGGATTCTCACAGGTGCGGGAGAAACCCGGGATGATCTGCTGGATTCAATCCTTTGGATGAAAAAACTTGCTGTTGACCAGGCCCGGGTGATGACCTTGATCCCACAGCCGGAAACCCCTCTGGCAAATCAGCAGTCACAGGACGATCTGACCGAACTCAAGCTGATCGCGATCCTGCGGCTGGTGCTGCAGGATATCCTGATTCCGGCCTCCCTGGATGTGCAGGGTCTTGGCGGTCTCCGGGCACGGCTGGATGCCGGCGCCAATGTGGTAACCTCCATTGTCCTGCCCCAAAAAGGCCTGGCAGGGGTGGCCAACCATGATCTTGATATTGACGCATCGCGCCGCACGGTCCCCCGGATTTTACCCATCCTTGAACAATGCGGACTTACGGCTGCGGATCAAACCGAATACCGGGAATGGATCCAGCTGCGCCTGAGGCGTACCCACCGTCTTAACCGGTTACGGAAGAAAACGGCATGTTGATCGCTGTTGTCGGAGGAAAGCTCCAGGGGCTTGAGGCGGTCTACCTGGCTCGAAAGGCGGGCTGGGAAACCCTCTTGATCGATAAAAACCCCAACGTGCCGGCTGCCCGCCTGTGCGGCCATTTCATCCGGTTTAACTTTGTATGGGGTAAAGGCCGAGAACGGTTCCCCCTTCTGGAGATCCCCGGCCATATTCCCGATATCGACATGATCCTGCCCGCGCTTGAAGACCGCCCGACCCTTGAGGCGATCCGGGCATGGGCCCGGTATCTGGGTATCCCTCTTGCATTTGATTTGAATGCCTTCACCCTGTCATCATCCAAGCTTGAATCAGATGCCTTGTTCAACAAAATGGACCTGCCCGCCCCCCGCTACTGGCCGGGGTGCCGTTTTCCCATCGTGGTGAAGCCGGACCAGGCCAGCGGCAGCAAGGGGGTGGAAGTGTATGAAACCTTAGATGCATTCAAAAAGGCTTATGGAGATAGTAGCACGACAAACCGGATGGTGATCCAGGAATATATTACCGGACCCAGCTATTCCATTGAGGTGATCGGAAGCCCCGGCCGGTATCGCGCGCTGCAGGTCACAGGCCTGGGCATGGACGCGGTATATGACTGCAATCAGGTGACGGCCCCCATCCAACTTCCGGATAAGCTGATCAAGAATTTTGAATCCATGGCCGTGGACATCGCGCAGCAAATCAATTTATGCGGGGTCATGGACCTTGAGGCCGTGCATCATGGGGATCAGCTCAAACTGCTGGAGATCGATGCCCGCCTGCCCAGCCAGACCCCTATGGCCGTGTACTGGTCCACCGGCATCAATATGGTCGAAGCGCTGGGTGATCTTTTCTGCCAGGGAACCCTTCGGCACATTGACCGCATTGAACAACAAAATCCCCGGCATGTGATTCTCGAGCATATCCGGGTATCTGCAGAAACAGTCCCCCCTGAATCCGGAAGCAGGAACCGGCTGGAGATCCTTGGTGAGCGGATCATGGCCGAGGATGGTCCCTTATCAGTGGTTCCCGGTTTTTTCGGCGCAGATGAAGCGATCACCAGTTTTTCCCCTGGAAAACCAGACTGGGTGGCGACCATGATCTTTACCTCTGATCGTTTTGAAGATACAATGGCCAAACGAAACCTGGCATACGATCAGATCCGAAACGCATCACCCGAAGTTTTTGAAAGGACTGAACCTCTTGACCCGCCTGAAAACAGATGACATCGAGCACATCAAATCATCACTGGATATCTATGACCGACAACTGAAACAACGGACCGGCCGCACCCTCCTGGGCACTGCCTGCCATGCAGCCGGTGTGGACGAGGATGCCATAATTGAAAGGACACAAGGGTATGCCATTCACGTGGTTCCCATTACTGGCGGACTGGGGATTATATCTGACTTCAGTGAAACCGTCAGTGGGATCCTTGATTATCTCGGGTTTAATGCGGCCGTGGCGCCGGCAACCGACGTTACCGGCGTGGCCCATGCCTTTGAATCAGGCGCCCATGCCGTGATGATGGCGGATGATCATCGGTTCGTGGCCATTGACCTTTACACCCGGCAGGTGGTGGACAATTCAGAAGCCACAGGCCGGGTATTTGCCGCTGCCCTTGAATTAATGGCTGATGAATCCCAACAGACGAATGCACTGATCCTCGGCTGCGGCCCTGTGGGAGAAGCCGCTGCCCGATACCTGCGTACCATGGATTACTCGCTTTGCCTTTACGATATCCGGCCTGAACCGGCCCGCGCACTCAAAGAACGGCTTGAAAAAGAGATCCCGGACAGACCCATCCGCATTGAAACCGATCTTGCATATGCCCTGACCCAAACCCCGCTGGTCATTGAAGCCACACCCGCCGCCGAGGCCATTCCGGATCACCTGATTACGGATCACCTCCGGGTATCCGCCCCAGGTGTTCCTCTGGGTGTGACCCCAAACGGAGAACTGCGCCTCAAGGACCGCCTGGTGCACGATAAACTCGAACTCGGAGTGGCTGCCATGGCCGTTTCCCTTTTGGCCAATTCCACATCCCGATAGTTCTTTTGGAGGAAACGATAATGGAAACCCATACCTGGTCCCAGACCCAGACACAGCGTCTCAAGGAGCTTGGCGCAGATGAGAGCGCCCTATCACAACCCTATGCCACTGCAGCCGACCGCAACCTGGCGTTCCAGAAACTGGAAAAACAGCTGGTCAAATCAGCCCGCTCAGACCTGGCCCGTTTTCTGACCCGGGAGGGGAAGCCCAGGTTTGAGCAGCTCCGCACTGCACTGTGTGACATGCTCATCGCTGAAGGATTTGCACAGGTGACCACCCCCACCATCATCAACCGGGCCGCCCTGGCCAAGATGACCATCACACCAGACCATCCCCTGTCCAAGCAACTTTTCTGGCTCAATGATAAACAGTGCCTGAGGCCCATGCTGGCCACTAACCTGTACAGCCTGATGGTGGATTTCGGGCGCCAGAAGCACCGTCCCATCCGTTTTTTTGAGATCGGTTCCTGTTTCAGGAAAGAAACTGACGGCGCCCGCCACAACAATGAGTTCACCATGCTCAATCTGGTGGAGATGGGTTCAACCGATCCCGACCCTTCACCGGCGGACCTCCTGGATCGGCTCAAGGATCTCGCACATAAGATGGCCAATGCCGCCGGCATTACGGAATATGAATTCGAGACCGAGGAATCGGATGTTTACGGTTCCACACTGGACCTGGTCTGCTCCCGGACCGGCACGGAACTGGCCTCCGGAGCCACCGGGCCCCACCCCCTGGATGCCGCCTGGGGGGTCACTGATCCCTGGGTGGGCATGGGATTTGGCGTCGAACGGCTGCTGATGTCAGCACGGGGGGATACCACCATTGGCAAATGGGCCAGAAGCCTGGCCTACCAGGACGGCATACGGCTCAATATCTAATTGGGATGGTCAATGATTTTACGGACCATCCTCGCCAGTTCTGACTGGATAACCGGTTTCATGAGGAATCCCTTGATCCCTATCAAATCAGCCTGTTCCTGATTGATGGTTTCACTGTAACCCGTAAGGATGATGATGGGCATATTGCTGCGCAGTGAAAAAATCTCGCTTGCCAGTTGAGCCCCCGTCATTTTAGGCATGGTCATGTCGGTGATCAGCAGATCAAAACCATCGGGATTACCTTTAAAAGCCTCTAGGGCATCAAAACTACTTTGATAGGCGTCCACCCGATACCCCAGCCGTTCAAGAATCTGTGATTCCAAAGCGAGTACAGCCTGCTCGTCGTCGACCAGCAGGATATGTTCTGTCCCGCCCTGAACAGTATCTGAATCTTTGAAATCTTCCGACTTTGATAGCCTTTCCTGCAGTGGAAGATAAATACTCACCGAGGTCCCCGCCCCCGGCTGGCTGTCGATCCGTATCCCACCATTTAACTTGCTGATGATCCCATGAACAACCGATAACCCCATTCCGGTTCCTTTGCCCCGCTCCTTAGTCGTAAAAAAAGGCTCAAAAATACGCTCTTGGGTGTGAGCGTCCATACCTGACCCTGTATCTGAAATTACCAGGCAATTATATTGTCCCGGTTTCATGTCTTCACGGGGCAGCAGGCCCGGGGTCAAATACTGTTTACTGAGCTTGACATTTATGGTGCCTGCTGTGTTTATGGACTGATACGCATTGGTCAGGATATTCATGACAAGTTGGTGCATCTGCGTCGGGTCGGCTTTGATAATACCGCCTTCAACCTCAATATCCTGCCGTATCTCAATGGTGGCCGGAATCGTGGAGCGGAGCATTTTCAAGGCCTCTTTGAGAATCGGCTGAAGTTTCATCAATTTAACTTCACCCTTTTCCTGCCGTGAGAATGTTAAAATCTGCTTGACCAGGTCTTTTGCCCGAAGGGCACTTGTATTGATCTCCTCTATACTCTGCCTTAGAAAACTATTTTGATCGACATCTTCGAGCAGCAATTCCGAGTGCCCCAGAATCGGGTAGAGTATATTGTTAAAATCATGGGCAATACCACCGGCCAGCGTGCCGATGGTTTCCATTTTCTGCGTTTGATGCAGCTGTTTCTCCAGCTCCCGTTTCTCATTGTGGACCCGGTGAAGATCGGTCACATCCACTATCGATACCAGCACCTTGGACAACCCGTTCTCTTTTCGGTTGATGACTGTTTTTCTCAAGATGATATTCAGGGTATTGCCCATCAAATCCAGATTTCTGGCCTCGCCTTCATACCAGTTGATTCCATTCGCAAAATCGATCACCTGCTTGATGGTATGATCATGATCTCCGAATTTGATCACCTGATATAATGATTGCTTCAACTTTTCCGGAGTACCGGCTTTATAAAGGTCCACCGCGGCCTGATTCACCTCTTTGACTGAAATATTCCTGATCAGTTTCTCTGCTTCAGCAGGGGCTGATTTGAAGTGTGATGCCAGATCCTTTACCCCATCTTCAATTAATCGTGTGACCTGCTCCAATGCCAGGGAAAAATCCTGCAGATACAGTGCTGTCGGGGAATTATCAAAAAATTCTCTGTAAAATTCCTCGCTCTCAAGTATTTTTCTCTCAGACTCAATTCGCTCAGTAACATCCCTGAAACACCACACCCTTCCGACAATCGTATCGTCCTGAATCTGGGGTTTGGAATACCGCTCAACTGTCCGGCCGTCTTTCAAAGCGATGACGTCAAAGGACTGCATCTCCTCATTTTGATACAGTTCTTCAATTCTTTTAAGAAAACCATCCTTCTCTATGATCTTGTCCAAAACATAACTGACCGCTTCAGCATCATTGTGCGTGTGGTACACCCTCTCAGGAATTCCCCATAAATTGATGAAATTCTGATTATAGCCGGTCCATTTTCCATGTTTATCTACAATTAAAATCCCATCTGCGGTTGCTTCCAGAGCAGCCTCAAGCAGTGATTTTGACTGTTTCTCCTCCTCCCTGGCCGATTTAAGATCCGTGATATCCAGCAAGAAACCCCTGATACTGGTTAGCTTGCCGTTTTCGTCAAAAACCCCGGAGGCATTTTCAGTCGCTGTCACAAGGGTACCGTCAACTTTTCTGAACTGGAATTCGGTATTTAGAATCCGCTTCTGTTTTTTGATTTTTTCGATGAATTCGACGCGGGATTCGGGATGCTCATAATTGTTTTCGATGGGTGTATGGATTGCCTGATCCAAGGTTTTAAAACCAAATATTCTCAAATATTCCTTGTTGCAGGTTAGCAGCTGCCCCTCAGGAGTTGATATATAGGAGCCGGAGAAATCCTCTTCAAAATATTCCCGGTATCTTTGCTCACTTTCTTTGAGCTGCTGCTCCATTTTCTTGGTTCGGGTGATGTCTATCATGGTTCCAACCATGCGGCATGCTTGGCCTGAATCTGATCGTTCGACAACACGGCCCCTGCCAAGCACCCACTTCCAGCCCTCCCGGCTTGATTTCAGACGATGGCTTTTCTGCCACTGCGCACTGTTGCCGTCAAGGTGCGTCTGTAAAGCTGACAGAACCTCCTGCTTATCCTCCGGATGAATCCGGTCCAGCCAGGTTCCATACACCTGATCGACCGACTTCTTTCCGATAATCTTAGCCCAGGACGGACTGAAGTAGACCTCCTCTTTTTCAATATTCCAGTCCCACAGACCATCGGTTGTTGCATCCATTGCCAACCTGTGTTTTTCCTCGCTTTCCTTGAGTGCCTGGAAATTATGCTCAATAATATGGGCCATTTTCTGGAAATTATCAGTCAGTTTCTGGACTTCACCGATCGAACTGCCGGGCAGCATGATACGGCTATGCGGCTTGAATTGTGCAATATTGGATATATGGGTGGTTGACTCTGCCAGCTTTATGAGCGGGTCACTTAACTCTTTGCTGATCAAACCGATGAGCAGTGCAGAAATCAGAATTAAAACAAGCACAATGGAAAAGTATTTTGTATACACTTTGAACAACTCTTCCTGCTGCAGGGCAACCGGATATTCTGCAATGAGATTCCATTTCAGGAACGGTGAAATCTGTGATTCAAAAACATAATGCGCGCCGATATGCGCGGTGACCTTGAGGTCTTCGTCGCCCTGCCTAGAAATTCTGTACAGCTCGTCTCCGAATTCCCGGGTTGGATACTTCTGTTTAAAGTCATACGGTGTGACCGGTGATAAATGTTCTAACGTGGTCGCGATCAAGTTGTTGTTTTTATCTGTAAGGGTCAGGTTATACGGGGCTTTTTTTGAATAATGCTTTATGATTTCGCTGACTTTTTCCAAATTTAACGCAGCCAGCGTGTACCCCATGAATTCATTGTTATTCAATATAGGGGACGAAATGGTAATAATCGGGGTAAATACCCCACCCCTGCCCAAAAAAACATCTGATACCACGGGTTCCTTTTTTGACTTCAACTGCTTGAAATACTCCCGGTCAGAAAAATTCAGGCCGATGGTGGACTCCCCTTTATCATTGATCATTGGATAAAAGGCGATGGTCGTTGCAGACCGGTCAGCGATATACATATTGTGAAAATTAGAAAACAGCTTTGTGGTGCTTTCAGTATTATTCTGAAGATTGTTTAAATTATTCTCCCTGATGTCCTCAACAGAAACAGCTGCCAGTTGATTTACAGCAAACAAGTGATGTTCAAACCACGAGATCATATGCTGATTGATATTACTTGACAGATTTTTCAACTCAGAAGAAATACTGGCCTGTGCCTGTTCCATGTAAGCTCTTCCATCCAATACCATCAAAGTCATTAAGGGGATGCAGACCAGCGTCATAATCATCGAGAACAGGGATTCCCGAAAAGAATAGGAGAAAAATGAAGGTTTCTTAACAAATTTGGTTGAAACAATCAAAATCACATTGGCGGCAAGTGCATTCAAAATGCCATTGCTCGATTGTTTTAACAGAATCAGGTAGGTTGTGGCATCATCAATCCGCAAAAGATACTTATAACAGAAGAATGCAAGCGGTACACCGATGAATAGCCAGAAGATGATATTACACCAGATTAGATTTCTCCGGGTTTGACGCTTGATCAGGCCGGTCACCAACACTTCCAATGACAGAATCAGCCAGGCATAGGGATGCCCCCAGAGCACCATTGTATAACTACTTACAGTTACAGATGATACCACCCCCCATCTCGTCCCGTAAATCATCAGGATAATCAGGGAGAAAATACTGCCAAAAAGAAAATCCACTCCAAAGAACAACGGCAAATGGAAAAATATTCCGAAAAAGCCTAACACTGTCAGAATGATTATATTTATATGTTTCCTGTCCATCCGTATAAACCTGTTCAGATCAAAATTCACATGACAATCATACAAAAACAAAAGCGCGGGTCCATCTCTTTTTGAAGCTTGTGTGGCAATTTGGGCTTTTATGTTCTCATATCATTTTACCATTGCTTTTTGCCATAAATATCTGATCTGCCCCCCCACCTAAACTTTTCAAACCAGTACAAAATCCTTAATTAACGCTATCCTTGAAACCTACCGCCGCCAGATAACCGCCATTTTCCCCACGGATGTCCTGAGTTCGAGACCGCTGTCCGTCATGACGATTTTATAAAAGAACTCCTCCCAGGTATTGTCCTGGTAAAGCATGAACAATTTTTTGCCATCTGCATTCCAGCGGCCCCTGTACTCATCTTTGCCTTTATCCTCCAGCCAGACACCGCCCGCGCCGACAACCATGTGTGAGGTATTGATCCGGTGCCATTGACCGTCGGGATAAAATGTCAACTGTGCCTTCTCCTCAGACACGGACTGGGCAGCACTCCATGCCGTCTCATAGATCCTGTCCGGGTTGGCCAGTGATGCTGTCGCGTGTTTGTGCCACGTTCCGGTCAGAGCGGGATCGATCTGCCCCTGGCCGATAACAAATGAGGTGAATATCTTTTCCAGGGACGGGGTGCGCCTGCTGATCAGCCCTTTGAGAGAAACCCCTGAAAGGCTCAGGGCAAATCCTTTGGTAACGACAATATAGGCACGCCCCTCAATGGGTTTGCCGGCGTTATTGAGACCTTCCCAGGTTAATACCACGCCCTGTGTTCCGAGAAGATCAACCCCCTTTTTATGATCCTGTAAATGAAGACCGGGAAGGGCTGACCGAACCTGCTGGTCCACGTAGGTGATGACCCGGGGATCTTCCGCACGGAAAATGCCGGTCCCGCTGATGCTTTCACCGGTTACAAAATAAAACTCTGATGGGCCGTCCGGGGTCATCACAACATCGCCCGGGACAAGCTGGAGTGCTTCGTCCAATTCATTCATTGCCCACTGCTGGGGATACAGAATGTAAGACCGGCGGGATGACGGTAAATATTCCCCTTTTCTGCGGCATGCACCGGGGTGGATAAACAGAGGCATAACCATATGGTGAAAATAAAAGGTCTCATAAACCCTCCTGTTTTAAAACGACTGTCCGATTATGTAATAAATTACACAAAACCGGGTAATCTGTGTAATAAATATCGTAGTGACCACCTGTGTCACATGGACCCTCATTTTATGGAATCCCCATGTTTCACGGGCACTTCAGCGTAGAAGACATATCAGGTACACCTCTTGCTTCTACTAATCATATCCTTTTCCTGCCGATAAAGGAGAATCAGAATATGAGCCATCTCAGGAAAAACAGTGGAAGGATTCTTTTAATCCGCCGATTTTCAAAAAAGTTCGAAACAGAGGAAAACATCAACTATTACCAGTTCAAGGACTATGTAAAAGCGAAGAGGAAATACCTTAAATACATGCTTGAAGGCGTTGGGTCCGCCCCACCCCCTTTTAAAACGCCCCCTTCGTGATTTCCGGTTTGCCCGTATTTCATTTTGCATGAGCAACATATCCCTTGGTTCACCGTCAACCCTGTCGATCGATCAGCAACAGGGACCGGGGAAATGGCTAAAATTCAAACACAGGCTTCAACACGCTGAAGAGTAAATAGAACGGATAGCTCAAAATCTACCACCCGCACTGTTTTCCGTCAATCAATATATCCAAACGGACAGGATATTCCATTGGAAGAATGGTGTTAAAAACCCTTGAAAACAGACATCCGCCAGCCTATACTCCTTTCACGACTCGGCCTGCCAGCAAAAAGCAGTCCCAGGAAAAAGCATGACATATATGGTACAGTTTTAATACGATGTGCGTATATATAACCCGAGTGATTTTGAAAGGATATCACAATGAGCGAGTATGAATTTTACCATGTGGAGAAAAAAGCACCTATCGCATGGGTATATCTGAACCGTCCGGATAAGAAGAATGCCATGAACCCGCCGGCCTGGAAAGAGACCATCCCCATTTTCAAGGATCTTGACCAGGACCCGGAGATCCGGGTGATCATCCTCACCGGAAGGGGCCCCTGTTTCTCCGCCGGTATCGACCTGATGGGCATGGTCCCTGAACTGCCGGAACTCATGGACAATGAACAGAAAGGCGGGGTAAAGCAAAAACTGCTTGAAAAGATCAAGGGTCTCCAGGACGCCCTGACCTGTATTGAATCATGCAAAAAACCGGTGATTGCCGCCATTCACGGACACTGCATCGGTGCCGGTCTGGATATGGCCACGGCCTGTGATATCCGGGTAAGTTCCCGGGATGCAGTGTTCTGCCTCAAGGAGGCGGCCGTGGGCTTTGTTGCGGATGTGGGTGTGCTTCAGCGGCTGCCACTGATCGTGGGTCAGGGGATTACCCGTGAAATGGCCTTTACGGCAAAAACGATCCGTGCTGAACGTGCCAGAGAGATTCTGCTGGTCAATGAGATCTTTGAGACACCTGAGGATCTTTTGACTGGGGCAGAAGCCATGGCTTTGGAGATGGCCAACAACTCACCCCTGGCGGTCCAGGCGTCAAAGGACGTCCTAAATTTCGGGATAGGAAAAAGTGTGCAGGAAGGCTTACTGTACGTGGCCTCCATGAGTACCAACATCATCCCGTCCAATGACCTCATGGAAGCGGTTACTGCATTTGCAGAGAAACGGCCGCCCAAGTTTACCGGCACCTGATCAACCGGAAGTCCAACAGGTAACGGGCAGGGGTTAGAACTCCCCCTGCCCGGTTTTTACCGTGCATCCGTGTCAAGCTGAAAGTATCAGGATCGTTCCTCGAGGATCTGCAGGACCTTGTCGCTCATGGTCCGGGCACGGGCCACCATATCTTCGGCCAGTTTGAGGGTCTCGGTCTTGTAGGCCTCATCACTGACATCCGCCATATTGATGACCACATTTTTGTAAGCACCCCAGATGCCCATCTCAAGGGCACGGGCACCGACCTCTACATCTGACTTGGAGGCGATATTCCCATACCGGGCAACTTCGACCATGGCATCCCATGCGGCATCCGCGGTTTTCATGGTGCCCAGGGGAACCTCGATCGCCTTTTTAAGACCCGCCTGCATCATGGATTCACGATGGGCCTTTTCCTCATCCGTGCCTGACGGCAGGCGCAGCGCATCCACAAAATCGGTGAACGCATCGGTATCGGCATCGATCAAGGGAATCAGGGCGTGGGCGGCCTCGTGAAGGGGCGGGACCAGCTCTCTCATTTTGGCGTCCACGGATTCAAACTTTCTCACCCCCAGGGTCAGCTTGGCCACCATGGAACCCAGTCCGGCACCCATGGCTGCAATGGCTGCAGATACCGATCCGCCGCCCGGTGCTGAACTGCGGGATGCCACCTCATCCACAAAGCCTCGGACAGACAGCGAGGCCAAGGGTTCATCCGGTTCCTCTGCAATGATATACTCGATGATCTTCTCTTCCGGTTTGAACGGGGCGACTGAGTTAAGCCCCATGCGCTCAATCACGAGCCTTACCTTCTGGTCTTCATCCAGGATGAACAGGTTTTCCTTTTCAATATAGTACTCCGCGGCCATGAGGACGGCTTCCAGGGGAACCAGGCCGACCATCTCGGAACCGGCCACGGCCACATTGAGTTTGCCTGCTTCTTCTTTAACCGCCTCAAACAGGGTGTGCGGGGCAGTCACCTTGTAGTTGTTCAGGTTGACCGTGACCTGGGCCAGGTTGTATTCATCCACATACCAGCCCATGCCCTTGACATCTTTAAACCGGCCGGGATCATCATCGCCACGGCCGGCTTCGCGCAGATTGAGTGCGATCCGGTGGGCCTGGTTGGGTGTCGACAGCAGGTTCACGTTGAAGGCGATCAGGAAAAACCGGGCGCCCGTGACCGTCGCCCCCCACTGGGGGTCAAATTTGGCAGGACCATAGTCCGGTTTCCACTCCGGAAGGATAATACGATCCTTAATCGCCTCATACTGTCCCTCACGGATCTGGGGCAGCTTTTTACGGTAATCCTTTTCAGAGGATTCTTCATACAGGTAGATGGGGATATCCAGCTCCTTTGCAGCACGCTCCCCAAAAGTTTTGGATATGGCCACGCATTCCTCCATGGTGACATTCGCCACCGGGATAAACGGGCAGACATCCATGGCCCCCATGCGGTGATGTTCACCCTGGTGGGTTGACATATCGATCCTCTCTCGTGCGACCCTGGCGGAATTGATTGCCCCTTCAACAACAGCGTCAGGCGACCCGACAAAGGTGACCACGGTCCGGTTGGTGGATTGGCCCGGATCAACGTCCAGCAATACGCAGCCCGGGGTATCTTCAATGGCTTTGGCGATGGCATCAATGGTTTCCTTGTTGCGCCCTTCAGAAAAATTGGGCACGCACTCAACGATCTTTTTCATGGCGGTTATTCCTTGATATTATTGGGTTTCACATTTGTTCACCATTATAGTACCAGCGACTATACCATAAACCCATCAACTTGTATATACATGTATTATCAATTAAATCATTCGCTCATATTTTTTATGACAACTCTATACGTTCGCGAAGGGAATTCTTTGATCTGATTTTACTGATCTTATTCAATTTCTATTGTTTCGGGACCACAACCGACGGAAACCGCGATACATCGGTATGGGGATAAAACTTGGCGCCTGAAAACATGTTCATGAACGCCTGGTTCACGTTGAGTTCAATATAGGTGATCCCCTCCCGGATGGAGAGCACCCGGTCATAGGCATCCATATTGGAAAGCATGAGGGCCGCGCCTTTCAGGGAGCTGTTGCCAAGCACCTCGAATGTACCCAGGGCAATATCCGGGAGCATACCGATGGAGATGGCTGATACCGGGTTGATAAAGGAGCCGAAGGTGCCGGCCACATAAAAGGTGGAGAGATCCTGGAATTCGATGCCGGCGGTCTGTCGGACAATGACCTCCAGAATGGTGTACATGGCGGCCTTGGAGCTGGTCAGGGAGTTGAGATCCACCTGGGAAAACAGGATATCCTCACCAGTGCCTGAATCCGCTTTATCCACCAGTGTCAGGGTGGGAATCCCATCGATATCCCGGAGCCGCCCCTGGCAGGTTTTGACTGAAAACTTGCCCCGGATATCGATCATTCCCGACAGGAACAGCTGCGCTGCCAGATCGATCATGCCCGAGCCGCAGATTCCTATGGGAGCCGAATCATCAATGGTATGCAGATCAAATCGGCGTGTCTCAGGGTCGATACGTACCCGGTCGATCACCCCGGGGCCTGCGGTCATGCCCATCTTGCTGACCCCACCCTCCAGGGCAGGCCCCGCTGCACCGGCACAGGCCACCAGCCAGTCCCGGTTCCCGATGACAATCTCCGCATTGGTGCCCACATCCACCAGGATGCAGGGATCCTCTTTTTGATCCAGCCCGGCAAAGAGAATACCGGCCAGAAGATCCCCCCCGAAATAGGACCCGATATTGGGAAACAGGAACACCTGGCCGGCCTCATGAATCCTGAGTCCCAGGTCACGGGCTGCCAGGGCATCGAGTATATTGACACAGGGAATATAAGGCTCCCGGATGATTTCAAAGGGATCGATCCCTAAAAACAGGTGGGTCATGGTGGTGTTCCCGGCTCCGGCCACCAGGTACACGTCGTCCGGGCTCAGGTTGTGAGCGGTACAAAGGGATTCAATATGATGATTCACCGCCTCAATGATCAGGGACTGCAGTTCTGTCAGCCCGCTGCCGCTCCCGGCATGGTGGATCCGGGCCAGTACATCCGGGGCAACACTGCCCTGGGGATTGTCAAACCCCAGTTCCTGCCCCATGGGCTGTCCGGTTTCAAGATCAATCAACTGGAGCACCACCCGGGTGGTACCGATATCCATGGCCGCACCGGTCAAGGGCCGGGCATGGGTGAACGGGCGGATACCGGCCACGGTCCAGACCTCCCGGTCCCTGAACAGGATCACCTTGACATGATAGTCTGCCAGCCTCAGGGTTTGGGGAAGATCTTTGAGCACCGTCAGCGTCAGCCTGACCTGGGATGCCGCACAGCGGTCCTGGCCAAGTGCTTGGCAAAGGGCCTGTTTGAAACGCTCTGCATCAGCGGTATTGTTGGCAAGGCTGGGCCGTCCGACCTGAACCGGAATCACGTAACGATCTGGGGTTGCCATGATCAGGCCCCGGACCGCAGTGCATCTATCCGCTGTTTCACCCGGGGGAACTGGTCCAGTTCGGTGTGCGGCAGGAACAGCGCCCCCATGTAATGGTCCATGTAAGACGGTGTATCTGCCAGTTCAAAATTGGTCATCATGTTGACCACATTCCCCACATCCCGGCGTAATGCATTGGTCAGGCAGTTCATCCGGCACCCCAGCAGGGAGCCGTTGCCCAGATAGGTGACCCGCTCGGCTTCGATCTCAGGAAGAAGGCCGATGGTAATGGCACTCTCCAGGTCCACATAACTGCCGAACCCGCCGGCCAGGATCACCCGGTCGATCTCATTGATGGTCAGCCCCACATCTTCCAAAAGGGTCTGTGCCGCACTGAACATCGCCCCCTTGGCCCGGATCAGATTATCGATATCCGGTTCGGTGATCACGATATCCCTGTCGAGCTGGGTGGCTTCCTTGTAAACCAGGACATATTCCCAGATCTCATCTGTCTGCCGGATCCGTTGGATCCCGAGATCCTGTCTGAATTTACCTGAGTTGTCGATCACACCGGTTTCAAACAGGCGGGCCACCAGGGTGATCAGGCCGGAACCGCAGATCCCCTTGGGTTTGACGTTCCCGATGGTCATGATCATGGGTTCATAGGTCTGCGGGTGGATGGAGATATCTTCGATGGCTCCTTTGGCCGCCCGCATGCCGAATTTCACGCCGCCCCCTTCAAATGCCGGGCCTGCAGATGCCGCCGTACAGACCATCCAGTCCTTGTTGCCGATCACGATTTCAGCATTGGTCCCGATATCCATGAACAGGGTCAGGGCCTCCTCACGATACATCCCGGAAGCCATTACCCCTGCGATAATATCCCCGCCCACATAACTGGATACACCGGGATAAAACAGTGCAACGGCATGGTCATTGAGATCAATGCCCACCTCTGACGCATGGAACGGGGGAAAAAATATGGATGCCGGTACATACGGGGCCAGTCGGATATACTTGGGATTGATCTTGAGCAGCAGCTGGGTCATGGTGGTGTTGCCGGCCAGGGTGATCGTCGTGATCTCATCCTTGTCGATGCCGGCTTTTTTCACGATGCGCGCAATCACCTTATTGATGGTATCCATGACTCTTTCATGGAGCACCTCAAGTCCGTCCCCTTTCGTGGCAAACATAATCCGTGAGATCACATCCTCGCCATAGGAGATCTGGGCATTGAACTCGCCGTGCTGCCCCAGGGGCTCTCCGGTCTGAAGATCAATGACCTGACCGTAAATGGTGGTGGTCCCGATATCCACGGCAATCCCGAAATTGCGGTCCGTGGTGTCACCGGGTTCAATATTGACAATCTCGTTTTTTCCATCTTCACGGACCGGCCGGATAATGGTGACCGTGACCTTGAAATCCTGCTCACGGATAATATCGGGTACCTTGCGGATAAGATTGAGGTTGGTCATCAGTCGGTGTTCGTCATGATGGGTTCTCAAGTGGTCCACAATCCTTGCCAGGTCTGCCTGGTGGTCGTCTTTGGTGGCTTCACTCATTTCCAGGTAGATCTTTTCCACCGGCGGGATAAACAACCCCTCCTGCCGAAGCTCATCCACGTTGAAATCCATAGCCTCTGCCGTATGGCGGGCCCCGGCCTGAACATTGAGCCGGCTGGTATCCACCTCAGATTCAATGGGGATCCTGACGGTGATATCCGATTTTATTCTGGACACGCAGGCCAGCCGGTACCCCTGGGACTGGTCTTCCTCGGACAGGTGTTCGGAGATTCCTCCTTCGATCTCTCCCTGCTCTATCAGTATCCGGCATTTGCCGCAAACCCCTTCTCCACCGCAGGATGCGTTGATATGCACACCCGCATCCATGGCGGCCTTGATCAGGCGGGTATTCTCTTTGACCTCTACGGTCTTGTCATGGGGTAAAAATCTAATGGTATATGTCATGGTAGCGCCTCAAGTCTTCACGTCTTTACTGTCACCTCTATCACTTCACTTCGGTACATGCCAGATCATCATAGCCAGCAAACCTGAATTTGGCAAGATGGCGGTGGAAAATTCCTCAGGATTCTTTGGCCGGCAGGATAATGGTGAAACAGCTTCCCTTCCCCGGCGTACTCTCGACCCTGATCGTTCCCTTGTGCTTGGTAATGATGCCGTATGCGATGTTCATACCCAAGCCCGTTCCTTTGCCCACGGCTTTGGTGGTAAAAAAGGGATCAAATATCTTTTCAAGATTGGCAGGCTCAATACCGGTGCCGGTATCGGAAATGGCTACCCTGATGTTCCCTGTTTCAAACCGGGTGATGACCCGGATTCTGCCTTTCCATGGTCCGTTTTGGGCTTTTTTTCTTTCCTGTATTGCCTGTACCGCATTGATCAGGATATTCATGAACACCTGGTTCAACTGCTGGGGGAGCCCCTGGATCATTGGCAGGTCATCCAGGTCCAGGTCAACATCGGCCTGATATTTAATTTCATTGGCCAGGATATTCAGTGTGGACCGGATTCCGTCGTTAATATCGCAAGGTTCCTCCCGGGTTTTTCCGGGATGGGCAAATCCCTTGAGATCGGCCACAATCTTTCCGATTTTTTCCACACCCTCCATACAGTCATCAATCAACTCCCGGCTGTCGGATGCCAGAAATGCGATATCCATGTCCCGGCGTTTTTGACAGAGCCCGGCAGCTTCGGATCTGTCCCGGCTGTCTTCTGTTCCGGTCTTCTTGCCTGCCATCGACTGGATAAACCGGTCAGAGGTGTCGAGCCATAAATGAATGTCACTGGCATATGTTTTCAACGTCCCCAGATTACTTTTGACATACCCCACAGGATTATTGATTTCATGGGCAATGCCGGCTGCCAGCTGGCCGATGGATACCAGCTTGTCACTCTGAAGCAGCTGGGCCTGCAGTGCCTGTTTTTCCTTTTCCACCCCCTTGAGACGGGTGATATCGGTGATGGTGGTAATAAAGCGAATCTCCCCGGATTCGGCCTTCCGGGCAGCAGAGCATACCGATCCCCAGAACACCTCCCCGCTTTTCCGCTTGAACCGGGTCTCAAAAAAACGGGTCCGGCCCTTTTCCATCAACTTGAGAAACCGCTGCCGTTCTTCTTTGTCTGCGTACATATCGGTGACATTAATGCCCGATATATCTTCATCCGGTGCCATACCGATGATCCGGCGGAATTCGGAATTGACCATGATCACTCTCCCTTTCGGAGAAAAGATACCGATCCCCACGGGAACGGTGTCCATGATCATATCCAGCCGGGCCCGGGATTCCCTGATCAACCGTTCATTTTCCCTCTGGGATTCAAGTTTTGCTTCCAGGTCTCTGATCCGCTTTTCAAGTATGGCCATCCGGTCCGGTGTGCTCGTCATGGTGGGCCCTTGTGTGAAAAATTTAGATTGAAATTTTCAAATCATTGTGGGTATAAAAAAAGATTTCGTCAAGAAATTAATGGGATTTAGATTAATTCACCAAATTATGAGGATGGACATTAAATGAAAACTATTGATGAACCCAGATTAAGAGACATTGTCGGGGAAAACAATATCAAAAGTGATCCTTCGGATCTTTATGTTTACGGCTCAGACTCTTCTGTGCATCAATCCATGCCATGGGTGGTGGTCCGGCCGGAAACCACGGAACAGGTCCAGAAAATCATGCAGTATGCCAACGCCGAGATTATACCGGTGGTTACACGTGGCGGCGGATCGGGCATGTGCGGCCAGGCCGTACCCGCTGAAGGCGGGATCATCCTTGACATGAAACGGATGAATAAAATCCTTGAAATCAATATGCCGGATGTTTACTGCCGGGTCGAGCCCGGCGTTGTGGACGATGACCTGAACCTGGCCCTCAAACCCTATGGGGTGTTTTATCCGCCCACACCGGCATCGAGCCGGATCGCCACCATCGGCGGTGAAATCGGGAACAACGCCAGTGGTGTGCGCTCGGTAAAATACGGTGCGACCCGTGATGCGGTCATGGGTATGAAAGTGGTCCTTCCCAACGGTGATCTGGTGTCAATGGGTGCCCATACCCGTGTGGAAGCCTCCGGTTACCAGCTCCACAAGCTGATGGTGGGATCGGAAGGAACTCTCGGAGTTGTGGTTGAAGCCATCCTCAGATTCGTGCCCATCCCGGAATACCGGTGCCTGGGTATAGCCAATTTTGATTCTCTCAAGGATGCCGGTGAAGCCGTGGGCGCCATCATGGGATCCGGCGCAAACCCCTCCATGCTCGAACTGGTGGATTCCGTTGCCATCCAGGCGGTAAACAAGACCATGAACCTGGGACTGCCTGAGGTAGCCGCCGCACTGATGTTTGAAGCGGATGGCATGGTCAAGGAGGCCGTGGATTACGAGATCCACAAGATGGAAGCCCTATGCAAGAAATGCAGAGGCAAAGATATCCAGTACTCCTATGACCCCAAAGAGCGGGCAAAAATTTTCATGGGAAGAAAGAAACTGTTCCCGGCCCTGTCTAAATATGATGATTCCCTGGCCTCCACCTCACTGGCGGACGATATGGCCGTGCCCTATTCAAAGATGGCGGACCTGGCCGGTAAGATTCACGAAGTGGCCAAGAAAAACAATATCATCATGACAGCTTACGGCCACTGCGGTTCCGGCTGCATGCACACCAAGATTCTCATGGACACCGACCGCCAGGATCAGTGGGACTCTGCCCGCAAAGCCATCACTGAAATCTACGAATTTGTCCACTCTGTCAACGGGACCACCAGTGCGGAGCATGGGATCGGGCTGTCCAAAGCAGAAGCGTTCAAGGCGGAAAAAGCGGATTCCATTGCATTGATGAGTATGATCAAAAAAGGCATAGATCCCAACAACATCCTCAACCCCGGCAAACTGATGCAGGCACCGGACAACTGGGTCACTGCAACAGATTTAAGATATTCCGTTCACACATAATGAAAGGCACAGATATGACTACCGAATTTAAGCATCTTGAAAAATGGGAAGGTACGCTGGCCAGCTGTATCCGCTGCGGTTACTGTTTTGAGCACTGCCCGCTGATGAAGCACACGGGATGGGAGTCAGACGCCCCAAGGGCCAAGATCATCACGGCATTCGGCCTATTGTCCGGCAATGTCCAGCCCACGGATTACGTGGCCCACCGGATGTTCTCCTGCTTTTACTGCAAGCGCTGCGAAGCAGCCTGTTCCTCCGGCGTTGACCTGACCGATATCTTTGACGATGCCCAAAGAGATCTCCTGGGCATGGGATTTCCCGGCCCCGGAACCGCCTCCGTCACCTTTGACAACTGTGCCCGCTGCCTGGTCTGCATCAAGGCCTGCCCCCACGAGGCCCGCTCCTATGACGGGGATGCCATTGCCACGGACCCGGTCAAGTGCAAATCATGCGGTGCATGTGTGGAAGCCTGCCCGGCAGGCGCAGCCCAGATCATCCATAACTACGGCACCGGCAAAACCGACCTGACCGAAAAGGTGACCCAGTTCCTTGAAGAGGGACCGTCGGCCAAAGCAGTGGTATATGCCTGCAACTGGTCCTTCTATCCCGATCTCCAGGCCTCTGAACTTCCGGACGAAGATGAACAGGAAAGGGATTATAAAATCCTGGTGAACATGTGCGGCGGACGCCTGGAAATGCCCGTGCTCATGGCCCCCTTTCTCCATGGTGCCCGCGGGGTGATGGTGGCCTGCTGCCCGGATGACGAATGTGAGCACCAGGGGAACCTTCGCGCCAAAAAACTGGTGGAGAGCCTCAAGTCCTATATGGAAAAAATGGACATGGATACCAAACGGGTTGAACTCGTACAGATCAAGGCGGGTGACAAACAGGACTTCCAGATGCATATCGACACCTTTGTCGATACCCTGAACCAGCTTGGACCGCTTCGTTAGACATTTGCAGAAAAGGACCGCTTTAAGGAGAAGAGATGAAAATCAGTGTTCCCTATGATAAAAACGATGCCATGAGTGTTGAACTGGATGACCGGCTCCAGGTCAATTTTTTAGAGGCCAATGACGTGGATATTGACCCGGACAAAAACATTATCCAGGAGGCCGTGGATGCCCCCATCAACCAGAAAGCCTTTAAG
>QZLA01000138.1 GCA_004796375.1 Desulfobacteraceae bacterium | reverse complement strand
GGCAAATTAATTGCTTATTGTAGGGTCAAGCAAAGCGTTTTTTCATCTTTTTTTCCTTTTCCAACCATGGCTGCCTTTTGGCAGCCATTTTTGGTTTGGCTTGCTTTCATCTCAATCCTGATGATCGACCTTTAATGAGGATAATAGAATGTTCAGGGATTCCCAGGCCTGCTCAAGTGCTGTGACCGGGTCTTTGGATTGTGCGATCCAGACGGCTGCTTCATCCATGGCCCCGGACAACAGATGGGCAATGGCCTCCACAGGGACTGGAATAATGGTTTTGGATTGGACCAGCTCAGCCAGGCACTCTTTTAGAAGTGAAAGGCTGCCGTCGTCCAGGGACGCGTCAACCTGCCGGACCGTTTCCCATTTCAGGACGGCCGGACCGTCGATAACTACAATCTGCTGGAGCACGGGATCGGACGAGGCTTCTAAAAAGGCACGACACCCCAGGGTCAACTGCTCCCAGAGATCACCCGTGCTGTTTGCCGATGATTCCACCCGCCGCCCGATCTCTTCCTGGGCAGTCCTGAAGACAGCCAGAAACAAACCAGCCTTGTTTTTGAAGTGATGGTACAAGGCGCCCCGGGTCAGCCCGGCCTGTTCGACAATATGCTCTGTGGACGCTGCAGCATAGCCTTTTGCTGCAAACTCCCGTGTGGCAATCTGGATCAGTTTATCCATGGTGGCTTTTCTTTGGGCCGCCTTTGTCATCTTTTTGAGTTCTGTCATCATTTCTCCGTTGACATACATACTGCATGTATTATTTTTTACCTAAACATACATACAGTATGTATAATAAAAAGCATGCAAAAATTCAAACTGAAAGGATAAAATAATGAAAATAAACAGCCTATATCCGGTTATCGGAACAAAAAATATCGAGTCGTCAAGAGCCTTCTATGCCGAACACTTTGACATGGAAACCACATTTGATTCAGACTGGTATGCCAGCATGAAAACCAAAGGTGACAGCGGATTTGAACTGGCATTTCTGGACTATACCCACCCCAGTGTCCCTGTGGCGTTCCAAGTTGAAGGCAAGGGTGTATTGATCAATATCGAGGTGGCGGATGTGGATCAGGTATATGATCGATTGGGAAACAAGGGTGTTGAGATGGTGTTGGATATCCGGTCCGAAGAGTGGGGTCAGCGCCATTTCATCATTCAAGATCCCAACGGGATCCTGGTGGACGTGATCCAGAATATTGAAGCCAGTGGCGAGTATGCGGCCCAATACCAATAGGCACTTGGGGCCTACTTTTCCCGGGCCGCAAGAATCAGTGACAACAGGGTATTGAATTTTCTGCCTGACGCGTTCCTTCCGCTGCCGGACTTGTCTGACACCTGGACGATCACCAGGTTGTAGGCAGGCAGGATCACGATATACTGCCCCCAATGGCCGCGGGCGGAAAACGCTTTTCCCTGGACCCGGTTTCCCAGGTGCCATTGCCCGGTGGACACCCACCACATATACCCGTACCCGATCCCCGGTCCGGCATAGGAGTAGGAAGTGGTGCTCTCTTCAACCCAGTGTTCAGGGATGATCTGTTGGTTGTTCCACTTTCCGTTCCTGAGGAGCAGCAGCCCGAACCTGGCCCGGTCCCGGGCACTCATCCGAAACGGATAGGCCGGGTGTTTAGAGGAAAACGCTTTGACATATTTACAGTCGGATATCTTGAAATCTTCCATACCGATGGGAAGGGCGATGGTTTCATCAAATGCCTGGAAAATGTCCCTGGAGGTCTCCTGCCTGAAAATGGTTCCCAATGCGTTAAAGTCCCAGTTGTTATAGTACCAGTGGGTTCCGGGCAGGTGGCTGCCCCGTTTGGGGCGTTTTTTCTTCATCCCGGCGGTTTCATAGGCAGCCGGATGATACACCCCTGACCGGGCTTTGAGCAGATCCAGCACACTGGCCCTTTTTTCGTCCCGGGAAAGCCCTTGAATATCATCAATCCCGAGGCTCCCAAGGGTCTCCTGCGGATTGAGCGCTCCCTGTTGGATAAAAATCCCGTACAGGGCACTTAAAAAGCTTTTACGAACAGAATGGCAGTTCACGCGTCGTTCTGTTGCGCCCCACTGGGCCACCACCACACCGTTGTCAACAATCATCAGTGCGGTGGCCCCAATGTTTTTAAACTGCTGTCCCACAAGCTCCAGCTTTACGGAGGACCAGCCCATGATTTCAGGGTTTTGGATCACTTCCCAGGAGTCTGCCGGAAAATGATGGGGTGTGGCAGGCGGGTGGTCCACAACCACGGTCTGTGGATCAGGGGTTTGAGTGGCTGCGATACACCCTGATAAAACCAGGGCAGCAGCAATGGATAACCACAGCATTCTGAGTCCTGAACGTGTCACGCCCATTTGAATCTCCCCTGCTATTGCGGGTGTACCATCCCATCAAGTGTGCTGACCAGGGTGTCCGGCACCGTGTGCTGCACATTTTCAAGATGGATATCCGGGATGCCGCCAAACACCTGGTATGCATGATTCAGCACCCGGTCTTCCCATATGGTCTTCAGATCGTTCTTGATCAGTTTTTCCGACATCAGGCTGTTCTTCAGGTTGCTCAACCATTTGACCACCAGCATGTTGCCGATCTTGGCAACGGTCGGGCTCGTGTCCAGGAAGGTATCCTGGTTTTTCAACGGTATCCGGTCCCGATTGTGCAGCAGCCAGGCCAGTGAAACCATATCATGGGCCACCACAGACTCAGAGGCGATCACCAGGCCCACTGAAGGGGTGTGAATCAATCCCTTGTCCGGACCGAATGTGGCCAAAAGCTTGTCTCCCGTGGAGATCACTAACCGCTGTTTGTTCAGGAGCGTTTGCGCCCGGTTTCCTTCTGCTGTTTTTTCATGCAGGGACCTGGCATGATAATGATATTCCAGCCGTGTATCGGTTCTCCAGTATCCGACCACCGCTTTGAGGCCCAGGGATGCCCCGGTAAGAACATGCCTGGAGCATCTCGGCATCAAGACGATATGATCAGCGGTTTTCAGGATCTGCGGCATCATCACGCCATTTTGCCATAATCCGTGGATATCGGTAGGGTCCCTGTAAAACGCGTCCCACCCGTCTGCTTCAAAAAAGACGGGCTCACCCCCTGCCTCCTCAATGGCCCGGAGCATGCCGGACTGCTTCATCAATTCCCGGGTGCTGCCCGTGGTTTTGTCCTTAAAGAATCTGAGGTACTCAATTCCCGACATGTCCCCCACAATAACCCGTTGGGCACCCTTTTTTCTGAGCAGTTTGATCATGGCTGAAATAGCTGACGGATGGGTTGTGGCAGGATAGGGAAAACCGGAATTGTTAACCGGTTTAATGAAGACGGTCTGCCCCTGTTCCAACCAGTCAAAATCGGTGGCAGCACAGGCGGTTTGAGTGACGGCTGCCTCCATGTCACGGGCCTGGTTGGCATCAAAAAGAAAGACATTGTGTTTGGTTTTTTGGCTATTCACGGGGGTAATGGCGACAGGTGGTGCCACTCCTTTATAATCGCTGGATCAGATAAACATATACCGGCAATCGGCTTTTCTCCTTAATGTCATAAAACCGGGGTAAAAGCTCTCTTTTTTTTGGGCTGTCTTTGAGCGGAGACAGGTATACCGCACCTTTGGGTTTCCGGTTGCCCCGTGAATGATTTAAAATCCTGGCAAGGGAGGCATCATGTTCCGGGGACAACCGGTCTCCTGCTATGAAATTACCCGTGACTTCAATCGTATCATAGGTGTCATTGATCTCGATCATCTTTTCAAATGCCGCTTCAACCTGGCCGGTGGTGACGGGTTTGCCGATCTCCTCCAGGGTTCCGGGATCAAAGGATTCAAATCCAATATTGATATAGGTGTAAAAGGGCAGCCCATCGAGCTGTTCAAACAGCGATGTATCCCCCTTCAGCAATGCGCCCACACTGCCAAAGAGGTATAGAAACGGCACCTGGTCTGCGCGCGGCCTGAACCCGAATGCCTGATACGCTTCCAGGGCGGCAAAAGAGATCAGGTCACCGCCTGCAGCCAGTGCATCATGGTTGCCTAAAAAAAGCGCATGATAATTGTCCAGTTCCGCATCAAAATGATGCTTAAGGGCTGAAATCTGCTCACGGATGTTCTCTTTGGATCTTTTCTGGAAGGCCATTTCTGATTTTACACAACAGAATTTACAATGATACAGGCATCCGTCAGAAATATTCAGCGGAACCACATCATAATCCACGTGCCGGGTATCCGGCGGAAGCACGGTCACCCGGCCGCCCAGGATCCGGTTCAATGCCTGTGAGCGCTCATGAAGCACCTGGTCATCATGGGCCAGGATTCGTTCGATCAGGTCTTTTGCCCGGGGATACATGCCCTTTGAATGGGCCATGTACAGGTTGCCGTAGAGCTGGGCCCATTGCGCCTGGGCGTTCATCACCACGGGATTGGAAAAGTATTTGATTTCCCACACCGGGTTACTCGGGTAAGGCAGGCAGGGCAGGTAGTATTCTCCCATCCAGGAGACAATCCCGTCACTCCCGCTTTTGTCCCCCACGGAATAATATACCCAGTCATTTCCCACGGTCCGCTTGAACTGTTCTGCCGGGTGCGGCCAGTCCGGTGTCAGCCCGCGGATCGATTTGATCTCGCCGTTGAGGTTAAAGCAGAACTCGAAATCCCGGGTCCGGATCTCTGAATACCTTCCGAAGCGTAGCGGAAAGGTTTGTTTGAGACGTTTTTCAGGGCCTTTTTTTTCAACGCTGATTCTAAGGTACTGGGGCTGTGAAAAATCCATGTCAATGCTTAATCCGTATCAGGTTTCCCGATCCTGCTCCATTTTTGCAGGGTTCATTTTGATGCCGCAGGAGATCAGGTCCCGCAGGGCGGTTTGAAACTGGTCAAAGTGCTCGGCACAGCAGGTTTGCCAAACCTTTTGCGCCAGATCGTCATACTGATCCTCCCTGAGGATTCCTCTTTGGGTCTTGAGGATTTCCACCTCCGTGGGCAGACCGGTATCCCGGTAGGTTTTCAGCACCCGGTCCAGCTCGTCCGGACTCAAGACGAGATCTTTTTTGGTCAAGGCATTGAGCATCCGTCTGCCTTTTCCGGCACGGGCCAGTTCGATCAGTTTTTCAAACACATCAACCCTTTCTTTGGTTATTCATTCGTTGCTGTCACAATTCAGCAGCCAGCCGGGTGCCCTGGGATATGGCCCGCTTGGCATCCAGCTCAGCAGCTTTGTCAGCCCCGCCGATCAGGTGGAACGGTATGCCGGTAATTTGATCCGCAAGCTCCTGCCTGGATTCCTGGCCGGCACAGACCACCACATGATCCACGTCAAGAAGCAGGGGTTCTCCGTCTTTGGTCAAGTGCAGCCCCTGGTCATCGATGCTTTTATATTCGCAGGAAGAAAACATCTGCACCCCCTTCCGTTTCAATTCCATTCGGTGGATCCAGCCGGTGGTTTTACCCAGGCCGGCCCCCACTTTCGTGGCTTTGCGCTGCAGCAGGTAAAT
>QZLA01000353.1 GCA_004796375.1 Desulfobacteraceae bacterium | reverse complement strand
TGTTTAAAACGGATTTGGCCTTGATGATGACCTGGTCCGGAACACCGGCAAGCCGGGCTACCTGAATGCCGTAGCTTTTGTTGGTGCCCCCTTCAACCAGCCGCCTGAGGAACACAATATTGTCGTTGAACTCCTTGACGGCGATATTGAAATTTTTAATCCTGGTCTTCTCCTGTTCCAGCTGTGTCAGCTCATGATAGTGGGTTGCAAAAAGAGTTTTCACCCCTTTATCGTCCAGGTCATGCAGGTATTCGGCCACGGCCCAGGCGATGCTCATCCCGTCAAAGGTACTGGTTCCCCTGCCGATCTCATCCAGGATAACCAGACTGTTATGGGTGGCATTATTAACTATATTTGCCGTCTCCTCCATCTCGACCATAAACGTGCTCTGCCCTGAGGAGAGGTTATCCAGCGCGCCGACCCGGGTGAATATCCGGTCTACAATGCAGCAGGAGGCTTTTTTCGCCGGTACAAATGATCCGATCTGGGTCATGAGTACGGTCAGGGCCACCTGCCGTAACACCGTTGATTTTCCGGCCATATTCGGGCCGGTGATGAGCAGGATCTGCTGGCCGGTATTGTCCATCAGAATGGTGTTGGGTACATACCGCTCACCAATAATCAGTTTTTCAACAACCGGGTGTCTTCCCTCCTCAATATGTATGGACTCGTCCGGGGCAATGGCCGGACGGGTATAGTGGTTCTCTTCCGCAGCCTGGGCAAGCCCTGAAAGTACGTCGACCCTTGCAATGAATGCCGCCATTTCAAGTATGATTCTCGAATGGCGCACCACCCGGCTTCGGAGGTCGCAGAATATCTCATACTCCAGGGCATTGCGCTTTTCCTGGGCGTTGAGAATCCTCGATTCAACCGTTTTCATCTCCTCAGTGATGAACCGCTCGGCATTCACCAGGGTCTGCTTACGGATGTAGCCTTCAGGGACCTGGGCGGCCTGGGCTTTGCTAACCTCGATAAAGTAACCGAACACCTTGTTGTATTTGATCTTGAGTGAGGAAAGCCCGGTTTTGTCCCGTTCACTCTGTTCTGCCTTGGCGATCCAGGATTTACCGCCCCTGGAGATCTCAATCAGTTCATCCAGGGCGTCATCATATCCGTCGTTGATGAGATTCCCTTCATTCAGCGTATGAACGGCATCCTCGCGGATCGCCTTTTGAATGAGGTCTGCCAGTTCGCCAAGTTCGGTCAGGGTATCTGAGGAGTGTTTGATGATGATGCCGTTGAGAAACGGATTGGAGAACTGATCCAGCTCGCCAAACAGATCTGGAAGCTTGTACAAGGAGTTTTTCAGGGCGATCAGGTCCCTGGCGTTCCCCTGGCCCATAGATATCCGGCTGCCAAGGCGTTCAAGGTCATACACCGATTTGAGGTGCTGTTGCACGGCTTTCCTGGAATGGGGGATCTGGGTTAGCTCCTCGATACTGTCCAGGCGTTCCTCTATCTTTTCGGGTTGAATCAGCGGGTACCTGATCCAGGTTTTGATCAGCCGGCTTCCCATGGCGGTTACGGTCCTGTCCAGAATACTCACCAGCGATCCTTTGACCGAGCCGGTTTGAATATTACTCAACAGTTCAAGATTCTTACATGAGCGGTTATCAATCAGAAGATAGTGGTCCAATTCGTAGGCTGAAATCCCGAAAATATGCTCAGTGTCAGTCAGCTGGGTATCCTGGACATAGGAGATGACCGCGCCGGCCGCACTGATACCGGCCTCCAGGTGCTCACAACCGAATCCTTCCAGGCTGCGGGTCCTGAACTTTTCTGACAGGCGGGTCCGGGCATCATCAGGATTGAAAAAGCCATTGTCAAGGAAGGTGATCTGCTTACCGCCAAACGCGCGGATGATAGACTGATAGGCCGGGTCTCTTTCAAATGATGCAGGCAAAATGATTTCACTGGGATCCACCCGGAGGGCTTCATCAATCAGCTGCGGAGGAATCCGGGTGTTCTGAACCGCCAGCTGGGTGGTCCTGAAGGTGCCGGTGGATATGTCAAGGTAGGCGATTCCTGCCTGGTCCGCCACCCGGCTCAGCGCCAGAAGAAAGTTGTTGCTGGAGCGGTCAAGCAGCTGTTCATTGAGAATCATTCCCGGGGTAACGACCCGGACCACCTCGCGTTTGACCAGGCCTTTGGCTTGTCCGGCATCTTCGGTCTGTTCACAGATCGCCACTTTACAGCCGTTTTCAATCAGCTTTGAAATATAGCTGTCAGCCGCACGGAATGGCACCCCGCACATGGGGATGGGGTCTTTATCATTCTTATTTCTTGATGTCAGGGCGATTTCCAGGATGGATGCAGCTTTCTTTGCATCATCAAAGAACATTTCATAGAAATCACCCATGCGGTAAAACAGAATGGTATCCGGGTAGTTTTTCTTGATGGACAGGTACTGGTCCATCATGGGTGTATTTTTCTTCGAACTCATTGAAGGGGTGACAGGCTAATCCGTATGTTTCGCCTCATCCGTTTCTTCGGTCTGATCAACTGTTTGCGCATCAGCGTCCGTCAAGGGCTCTTCTGCCTGGTCCTCTGTCTTGGGCGTTTCTAAAGCGGGAGTGCCCGCTTCCTCCTGGAGCTGTTTTTTAATGTATGGATCGTTGATATACACTTCCAGTTCGGTTCTTAAGGAGGTGATCTGTGCGGCATGGGAGTCCACGGTTTCGTTCAGCGTTCTGATAATTCTATTGGATCTGATTTTGGATGAAATCCCCCAGGTAGCTGCAATCAAAAGACCGGCTGCCAGGCAGATACCCATATAGGCAATATTCTGGATAGCGGGAAGGGTCCATTGCCAGGTTTTAACCTTCAGATCAACTTCCAGGGCCTGGACGGAGAAAAAGTATTCTTGGTTCTGGTAAATCAGCACCCCTAAACATATCAGCACAAGCAACCACAGGATAAACTTCACTTTTTTCATCGAATCGCTCCACTAAATTGAGTCGTTTTCATTAATATCAAAGTTGGGGATGATCATAGATCAATTCATCATTTTTTTCAATTCTTCTTTTAAACCATAAATCCTTCGATTTACGTGTGTTCAAGCTGCATGAACACCGGATTGATCAGTGCAATATTTTTTCGGCTTGAGAACAGGTCCCAGTTCATCTGATCATAGGGGGTGGTATGGGGCACTTCCATAATGGAGAAATGCAGATGGGGCTCCAAAGGAGATGTGCCGGCATCTGATACCCGTGCGACAATCTGATCTTTGAGAACATGATCGTTATAGGTGATGCCGGGGTCAGGCACAATATGCGCCAGAACGGATGTGAGACGGGTGGAGGGGCCATGGTCATGCTCAATGACCATTGAATATCCGAGATAATCCTTACAGATGTTCAGGATTCTGCCGTCTTCGGGGCAGGGGATCAGGCTTCCGGCCTCCAGGGGGTGCAGGTCCCCTTTGTCTGTCCTGAAATACCGGATATCTATCCCTTCATGAAGGGTGACCCGGTACTGGTAATCCCCCCACCATTTAAAGGGGCTGTCAAAGAGCATGCCCGGATAGAACAGCCACTCCCCGCTTTCCGGGGAGCGGCTCAATCGGTTTGCAAGGGCGATGGCGCCCAGGAAGGATCCGAACGGTTGCATCAGGGAGCAGTCAGAATAATCTTGTGACCCATGAGGTTAATATCCTCTATGCGGCCTTTGATCTCCATGCTTTCTCCCAAAAGCCCTTTTAATAAAAAGGTGTCCGTATCAATGGGTGTCACAATGGCAACGTTTTCCATGACCAGTTCCTCATGGCCCTCTTTTTTCAGATATACATTGGATTCGCACATAACAGTCTCCTTTTGATAGGTCATCTCATGGATAATTAAATAGGTACGATCATGCCGCTGTCAATGGGGTGATACGGCAAGATCCGTTTTCATCTATATTGATCAACATTCCCAAGGAAGGTTCGCCAAAGGTATTTCTGCCCATGGCACAGTTAACGATCCAGGTCTGGTTGTGCTGAACCGCACCGGCCTGTTCATGGATATGGCCGCACAGTAACAGGGTCGGCTGGTGATACTCAATAAATCTGTTCAGGTTGGCACTTCCTGCTGAAAACCGGTTTCCCACCTGGTCCAGCACACCCCTTGGCGGCGGGTGAGCTACCAGGATATCTTTTGATGAGATCTTCCGGCCCAAGTGATTTAAAGCGGTGTTTTCTCTAATACAGATGCGCGAGGCAAAGGGCAGGGGTATCGTTCCCGATATGCCATAGATATTGATCGTGTCTATTCCA
>QZLA01000156.1 GCA_004796375.1 Desulfobacteraceae bacterium | reverse complement strand
GTATTTGATCAGTATGGAACCTTCATCCAGGTCACTTTTATTCAGCAGTTCAAGCCCGATATCGACCGCCTCGCTGAACATGGACAATCCGGTGCCAAACAGCCTGGGCACGATGGTGACATACAGTTCATCAATCAGTTTTTCTTCCAGAAATAAGGAATTCACTACGGCGCCGCCAATCAGGGCGGCAGAGTCATATCCCTGGGATTCAAGGTCCCGGATGATCTCATGCGGTGCCTGGTCGGTAAACAACAGGTCATTGGCCCCCGGGAATTGAGAAGGATTCCGGGTCATGACAATGTTTTTCCGGCCGGGCAGCGCTTTGCCGATGGTTTTATAGGTGTTGGATCCCATGATCACCACTCCGGCTTCCCGGGTGAGGTGCACAAACAGCTTTTTATCCTTTTTTCCGGTCCAGTCCACATGGTGCAGAGGACCCCTGCCGATTTTTCCGTCCAGGGTGGTGGCCATCACAAGTATTGTTTTCATGAGAAATGTCCTTTTTACAGCATTTAGTCATCCTGAGGCCATTGGGTGGTTTCCTCCCGTGTGAAGAAAAAGAACCGGTCCTTGGTCAACTCCTTTTTTGAAAACGGACATCGGATGGTCACTTTAAAGGGGGTGACCTTTACGATCTCCCAATCTCCTTCCAGGGGTGAGTCCTCAATCCGGATCTTCTGGCCTTCTTTCAATTCACAGGGTTTGAAAAACGTGACATGGTGTGTCATGGTGCCGCCTTTCGATAGTGGTATTGGTGATCTTTCCCTATTTTGTATACCGAATAAACGGTTTAAGCAACCCTGTTGCAACAGACCTCCTGTCGTCAATGTGCAGATAGAATCCTGTTTTACTTTTATCATCCGATGATTATACTATACCTTAGCCCTAACCATCGAATGCGGAGTGCCATGACCATCGACAGACACCTGGAACCACTCAGAACAGCCATACAGCATAATTGTGAGATTTCCGATGCCTCAGGCTCCGGTATCTTTTCCATTTGCGGGATGGCCCTGAGGCTGAGGGATCTCAATAAGTGGGAGCAGGGTTTTTCACCCTGGGAGGAAAATGAGCCGGCAGCACTGGTCAATTGGATAGATCAGAAAGAGCAGCTTTGGGAAAATCTTGAAGGGCAGCCATTTGGCTCTCTGCCATTAAACGGCGGCATGTATGACCCATTTGACACCCAAGGGATCAACACGGCACTTGTTCCACATAAGCTCTTTTACGGTGCCGGTTATGCCCATGCGTTAAAGCCCACGTTTTTCCTGGCAAGGGTTGCGAAAACATTGCGCCTGGAGGGGTTGGAAATCATCATCCTTGATCAGGAGCTGATCCGGGACCTGCTAACCCTTCCGGCCATGGGACAGGATGGTGCCATTATCATCAGGCGAGATGCCGGCCGCCTGTTCCTGTGGGACCAGATGGCCTACCTGAAAAATTCAGGCAAGCGCTTTCTCTCTTTTGCCTTGAAGCAGAGCGGTCTGCCTGATGCCGGGATAGAGAACAGAAAGGCGCACTTTGATACCCTGCAGGCGGTACAGGAGCAGACCTATATTTATCATGAGGTCGGTGAAATCAAGGATACCGTGTTCGACCGCGAAGTGTTCAGACAGATGATCGCCGCCTTTCCCAGAACCTCTTCGGAACTGCTGATCCGGACGGTCAAAGATCTTCTGGCCGATACCGGTCCTGTCGGCACCCTGTCTCATCTGATCGCCACACAGCAGGCTGCTGGACTTGGATTCTATGCTGCATTTCAGGATGGATTGTTTCTCCCGCTGTTTCCCGAGCTTCGGCAGGCCTTTGAGCGGTTTGCTTCAGACAGGGATTGGGACGGGATTGAAAATGCAAGAAATACGGGGTATGAACGTGCCGGTCATTATGCCCGCACTCTTATGGATATCTTCTCCGATGCCCGGTACAGCCGGGACACCCAGGGGGCGGCAGACCGGATTCATACGCTGCTGATTGAGCCCCTGATCGAGGGACATGCGGTCGGATGAATGGCTTGCGATTTTTTCAATTGATGGTTAGATTAGGACAATGTCAACCCGATTCAAGGAGGCGTATCCATGACAACACCCGTTAGAATCTCCGCGCAGGATGCCAAAGCCAGGATTTCTCAGGGTCTTTCCATGCTGGTATGTATTTACGATGATCAGAAGTTCCACGATCAGGCCCACCTGGAAGGCGCCATTCCCATGAGCGAGTTTATGAAAATGAAACCGGATCTTCCCAAAGATACGGATATCATATTCTACTGAGGCTGAGCCGCCGACAAATCAGCGGCAGGTCTTGCCGTTCAATATACCGAAGAAGGCTACACCAACGCAAAAGTCCTGGACAAGGGTATTGAGGGTTGGAAACAGGCCGGATTTAATGTGTTATAACCCATAACCGGGGCAGGCTGACTGCCCCGGTGTCAATTACGGTTCAGTCTTTCTTATTTGACTGGGCCATCTCAAGATGCATACCAAAAGCCAGCATCATCTGGTTTCTGTCTTCCATCTGGAGGCAGGCCTCAAGCCCGGCAGCATCGAGATTGATATTGATGGCCTCCTTGGTCATTTTCAGGCCCATGGGATTCTTGCTGACCATGGTTTGGGCAAGGTCCCGTGCAACAGGAAGGATCTCTTCCTTTGGCAGAACCCGGCTGGCAAAACCGAGGTTCATGGCATCCTGGGCCGTCATCCAGTTCCCGGTCAGCAGGAATTCATTGGCCCGTCCCGACCCGATGAGGCGGGGAAGAAAATAGGAGGACGCCATGTCTGCACCCCCCAGACCGATATTGATGTAAGCTGCGTTGAATTTGGCATCCTCGCTCAATACACGAATATCAGAAGCCATGGCCAGTGAAAAACCGATACCTGCTGCGGCCCCGTGAATACAGCTGATGACCGGCTGGGGAATCTTCCTCAATCCCAGCATCATTCTGGATAATCTGGCCTGGGCATTGTAGGCATCTTTCGGTGCCATTTGAAAGATGGCAGGACCGAATGTCTCCATGTCCAGCCCTGCACAGAATCCCTTGG
>QZLA01000172.1 GCA_004796375.1 Desulfobacteraceae bacterium | reverse complement strand
CCCAGGATTTGACGGCATTGTTGAAAGCCGGTCTTCCCGTGGACCGCTCTCTGAAAATTCTGGTTCAGGCCTCTGAGAACCCCGCGTTTCAGGAGATTGTGAAACAGATCTTGAACACCATTGAGGGGGGGATTGATTTATCAGAAGCATTGTCCCGTCACCCCAGAGTGTTTTCAGAATTTTACGTCAACATGGTCAAAGCCGGAGAAGCCGGTGGAATACTTGAACATGTGCTTGAGCGAATGGGGATTTTCCTTGAAACCTCTCAGGAGTTGAAGGACTTTATCACATCAGCCATGGTGTATCCGCTGTTCCTGATTTTTGTCGGCGGTGCTTCCATCATTGTCCTGATGACCTTTGTTATTCCCAAGTTTTCGGTGATGTTCGCAGATATGGGGGATGCGATTCCGTTGTCCACACGAATCCTTCTGGATGCCAGCACGCTGTTCAGGGATTTCTGGTGGGCCGGATTGATCGGATGCCTCCTGCTGTTTTTTTCAGGCCGGCGTTACCTTCAGACCCCCAACGGCCGGATCCGGTTTGACCGGCTCAAAATGAAGGTGCCCATGGTGGGGGATGTGGTCAGGAAAGTGGAGGTGAGCCGGATCACCCGTACACTTGGAACACTCATTGACAGTGGTGTCCCTATATTAAGGGCCATTGTCCTGGTCAAGGATATCATCAGCAACAAGGTGATTGCCTCCCGGATGGATGAGATCCATGACCGGGTCAAGGAGGGGGAACGCTTGTCTGTTCCCCTGGAGCAGACCACCATTTTTCCGCCCCTTGCTCTTCATATGATTCGGGTCGGTGAAGAGACCGGAAATCTCTCCGGTATGCTGCTAAAGGTTGCGGATAACTATGAAAAAACCGTTAAAAACGGGGTGAAACGCGTGGTCGGGCTTCTGGAACCGGTGATGATTTTAATGATGGGATGTATAGTAGGGTTCATTGTCATTTCAATGCTCATGGCCATATTCAGCATGAATGAAATGCCCATGTAATCATCAGTAAATAATAATTCAGAAATGGTGTAGGACAAAGAATGGAAACAAATTTCAAACATAGGGAAAAGGGGTTTTCGCTGATCGAACTGCTCATCGTCATGGTCATCCTCGGACTTTTGGCCGGTTTGGTCGGTCCCAGAATGTTCGGCAAGGTGGATACCTCCAAACAAAAGTCTGCCAAGGCCCAGATCGGATTATTTGAGGCAGCGCTTGATATGTACCGCCTGGACATGGGAAAGTATCCCACCAGCGAAGAGGGGCTTACCGCATTGAGAAAAAATCCGGGTGAGAATGAAAAATGGGATGGCCCTTACCTTCCCAAGGAGATCCCGACAGACCCGTGGGGAAACGCCTATTATTATGAATCCCCATCCGAACACGGTGATTATGCCATTATCTCTTTTGGTGCAGATAAGGCTGAGGGCGGCCAGGAGACCGATGCGGATATTTCCAGTTGGAAGGATATTGGAAAGGAATAACCACAACGGGTTTACTCTGCTGGAACTGATTGTGGTTCTGGTCATTGTGGGGTTGATCTTTGGCCTGGCGGTGCCCAACCTGTTTAAATCCATAGCCAGTGTTGAATTGAAAACTGCTGCAAGAAAAACTGCGGCTATACTGCGTCAGTCAGGACGGGATGCATATTTCAAAAAGATACCTGTCAAGGCCGCCATTGATGTGGATGCAGATACCATTACTATCTTGCACTGGGAGGAGCAGGAGCCATCTTCCGACCAAGGGGAAAAACCGGAGCATACAGCTGCATGGGTGGAAAAAAGCCGGATACGGTTTGTAAGGCCCGTGGATATTGCCCAGTGCTCTCTGAGGGATGAGGTTGTTGTTGAAGGCTCCTTTGAGATTCTTTTCTCACCCCTGGGGCACTGCACCGGCGGCAGCATAAAACTTTGGGATCTGAAAAAAAGGGAACACACCGTGAAGATGGATCTTTTTTCCTCCGGGGCAAAAATTCTATGAAAGGGTTTACCCTGATCGAGGTGATGGTTTCCATGGTGATCGTGGCCATTGCCCTGACCATCATCATGGGCAGTTTTTCAGGTGGGCTGAAATCCAAGTTCAAGGCCAGGGAGTATGACCGTGCCATAGAGCTGGCTGAAGACAAGATGGATGAGCTTCTACTGTCGCCGACGCTTGAACTCGGAACCCTGGAGGGAGAGTTTGACAGCGGGTATACCTGGGTGGCAGCCATTACAGACGCGCTGCCGGAACCTGATGAAGACACCGAAGACACTGAAAAACCAGTGGAGTTGTTTGCCATCCGGGTGGAAATCCAGTGGGGCATGGAGGAAAGAAAAAAGACATATGCCATTGAAACTGCATATCTTCCTCAAGCAAAATAAAGCAGCGGGGTTCACGTTGCTCGAATTGATGATCTCCATGGTCATTATCTCAATGGTGGTATCCATTCTTTTCGGAGCGGTCCGGACAGGATTCAGGGCCTGGGAAAAAGGAGAGGCAGATATTGATGACACCCACAGATTGAGGGTGGCCAGGCGCCTGATAAAAACCCAGATCGCTTCCATGAACACGCAGGTCATGTTTGAAAGCCGCGATGTGAAAGAGGGGAGGGCCTTTATACCGCGGTGTACCGGGGAAACCGTCGAATTTGTTTCCTACCGGTCAATTCTGCCTGGTACCGATTCAATGGTATATGCCAGGTATTTTCTGGATGAGGGGGAAACCTCGTCCATACGGGTTTTTGAAAAGCCGGTATCAGTCATCTCCTTTAATGAGCTGACCGCTATTAAAGATGAGATCGATATGGATGATACCCATGTCCTGTTTGAAGGGATCGAAAGCTTAGAAATCGAGTGTATGAGAAGACTAGAGGACGGGTCAACCCAGTGGGAAACCGTTTGGAATGATAATTACAAAAATGAAAAAGAGTTTCCCATGGTACTCAGGCTTACGTTTGAAAAAGACGGTGTAAAACATACCATCTCCGCACGGGTGAGGTCGGACCATGAGAAGACCAAGTGATTTAATACTAAATAACAGGGGCGTGGCGTTAATTCTGGTGTTGTGGGTCCTGATTATTCTGAGTGCAATTACAGGGCAGTTCAGCCATTCCATGCGCGGTGAAATCAAGAGTGGGGTGTATGCCAAGGAGCAGGCCCAGGCGTATTATAATGCCCACGCCGGCATCTACCGCGCCCTGCATGGCGTGATCCATGCAAAAGAACCGCCTTTAAATACCGGAGATGAGAGTGAAAGCACTGATTCTGAGAATGAAACTGTAGATTTTCGGGTGAATACGGATATACCGGTCCAGGATTTCGGACAGGGGAAGTTCAAAGTCCGGATTGGAAACGAGAGTGGCAAGATTAATGTCAACTACGCCAGGAGTGACCTTCTCAAATTGATGGCCCAGGCGTTTACTGAAGACGATAAGGATGCCGACATCATTGTCGATTCGATCATGGACTGGCGGGACAAAGACTCCAACTACCGTCTCAATGGTGCGGAGAATAACTACTACCAGTCCCTGCCGGAACCTTATAAATGCCGGAACGGTTACTTCAGGACACTGGATGAGGTGCTTCTGGTCAGGGGGGTTACCCGGGAGATGTTTTACGGCGGGCTCAAGGAAGTGGTCAGTGTCGCTGTTGTGGGCAAACTGTCTGCAAAGGCACAAAAAAACTATAACCGCAAGGAGATGGTCAATATCAATGCAGCATCAGAACAGGTCTTGGGATTGTTTCCCGTACTGGATGCCCAGGCCATTGAAGGGGTCCGGCAGTACCGATCCACCAAGGATATATCCAGTTTTTCAGAGCTTGTTGGGATTATCGGCGCTGATCCGGCCGTGGAACTTAAAAAATATATTGACTATAAGAACGGTAGATTTTATACCCTTGACTCAACCGGGTGGATGATTGATAATGGCGCAAAATGGCGGATCAGGGCGCTGTTTGCAGAAAAATCCACACCTTCAAAAGGGTACCGGATTATTCAGTGGAACGATTTTGTATCAGATGTTCCCGTACAATAGAGGCTATGAATTGAATGAATTTGCTCAACTTGCCTGAAAGATAGATTAGCTCATGTTATCAAAATACAGCCTTGGTATCAGTTTTAGCAATGATCATGCATTTGTTATCTGCCTGGAGCGCGGCATCACAGGGACGGCCATAAAGGCGCATGCTCTTGTAGATTTCAAACCCGGTGAAGGCCTTTCTCAACATGTGGAAAGCATGGAAAGCTACCTGGCCAACTTCTTGACGGCTAACAAGATCAGAGATCCGGATATCTTTCTTGGATTTCCGCGGCCGCTGTCTATTGTCAGGAAGCTGACCTTTCCTTTGGCAGTCAAAGATGACCTTGAGTCCACGATCAAATACTCCATAGAGAAATATATACCGCTGAAAGCGGAAGAGCTCTATTTTGATACGGCAGTCATTTCTGAAAACAAGGATGACAATAGTGTCAGTGCCGCTCTGGTTGCCGTAAAGAAGAAGGACATGATGCCGTTTGTCGATATAGCCGTGTCCATGGATTCCGGTGTGGCCGGCATAGGCATTAATTCCCTGGCCGCCGTCAACTGTTTTTTTCATGAAAACGACTCGGTTGATAAAACCGGCGGCGACCTGTTCCTGGTTTTCCATAACGGTCAGGGTATCGACATCTCATTTTTTAATAACCAGGAATTTGTCCTGTCGAAATATATCAAGCTCGATGGAAACGAAGACCTGTATACAT
>QZLA01000189.1 GCA_004796375.1 Desulfobacteraceae bacterium | reverse complement strand
TTCATTAATGGTACTGGTCATCTCCTCTGCGGCTGCCGATACCATGTTGATGTTGGTGTTTGACTGCTCAGCAGCGGCTGCCACCGACTGCATACGCTCGTTCATGCTGCTGACCGATTCTGCTGCCTGGCTGGATTGGTCCGCCATATTCTTGGCGTCTTCGAGCATTTTATCGGACAGATCGTCCAATTGGGTGGACGAATTTAGTACCTGTTCGGTGTCCTTGATGATACTCACCACCGTACCCCTGAGTTTGCCGATAAACTGGTTGACCGATTGTGCCAGGGTGCCGAGTTCGTCAGAGGATTTGATTTCAATGGATTTCGTCAGATCCCCCTCCCCCTCGGCAATGTCCCTCATATTAGCATTGATGGCATTGATAGGCGAAATCCAGAGTTTGACCATCACAAATACACCAAGGACGACCAGGATGGTGGTGACAATGGCAATGATGATATTAAAGTTCCGGATCACATTCATCTTCTTGTCGATCTCCCTGAAATATACGCCGCCGTTCACCTGCCAGGGGACATCGGCAAGGGTCTCTACAAAAGCAAATTTTTCGCCCTTGAAATCATATTCGATCCGGCCGTTGTCCATGGCCAGCATTTCGGGAATAAAGGATAGTTTCTCCATCAGGTTCTGCCCGATGAGTTTCGGGTCCGGGTGAATGAGGGTGGTACCGTTTTTATGCAGAACCGATACATAACCGGTCTCACCTATCTTGATTTTCCCGAGTTCCTTAGACATCTCGCCAAAGTTCAAATCGATGCCCACAACCCCGTACAGGCGGCCGTCGAGCTCGACCTGTTGGGCCACGGTGACGACCATCTGGCCGGAGGCGGCGTCAATATAGGGTTCAGACACAATGGGATTCTTGTCCTTCTCAGCCGCCATATACCAGGTTCGTTGTCTGGGGTCAAAATCTTCCGGCATCTCCACCTCGGGTGCGATGTAAAAGGTGCCGTCTGAATTCTCGCCAAAGTAGACATACATATAATCTTTATTAATATCTGCGGTTTTAAAAAATGTCTTTTCGCCGGCAATGATGCTGCCCCGGGAAATGACATCTGCAAGGATGGAGACTGTTTTTTTTGTGTCATGGATTCGTGTTGCGATTTTCAAATGGGCCCGTGACACCGCCTGCTTGACAACATCCTCTTCCTTCACGCGAAGTGAGGACACTGCCTTGAAATAGTTCAGGGTGCCTGTAATCGACAAAGGGATCAGGGCGATGGCAATACAAAAAACCGTGATTTTTTGACTGATCTTCATGGCGCACTCCTCTTTTGGGTGTTACCGTTTAGGATCGAGTTTTTAGGTAAGCTATAAAACCACATACTACTCTAAAATCAATGAATTACAAAACGTTTTTAAGGAAAGACAGTATTTCAATCCTCGGATCAAATCAGAAAAATGTGAAATTGCTTGCAGGTGTTTTACGATTTTGCTAACCAGAAGGGGCGTTATCAGGATTTCACAGCCAGGCTCAATTTGGGATTCACCTGCTTGCCAGATGGTGTCGGCAGGTATGTTCATATGTATTGCAACCGTTGTCACGTAAGTTCAAAATCCTTAATGGATTCTAAGGAGGATGATTTATGGAGATGAGATTCTCAAAAGGGAACGATGCGATTGGAACTCAAAACAGGGGGAATCCCTGTGAATCTGGACTGTGTACATTGTGCCGTGCCGATTGCAAGGGGAAATGCGAAACATGGCTGTCCAGCATGGTGGGAAGAAAGCTGCTTTATCCCAGAAGCTTCGGCCTGGTCACAGCCGGATCCAACAACACCACCCATGTGGGTGTGTCCTACAATTCACTGAGGATACAGGGGTATGCCTATGGTGCATCCGGTCTGTCCGAAGGCATGACAAACAGCCCGGATGACTGCATTTTTCCAAATGTCAGCCTTGAAACGGAATTTGGAAAAAATCACAAGACCAAAATTCGCATGCCCATGATGACCGGAGCGTTGGGTTCGACATTTATCGCAGAAAAATATTGGGATTCGTTTGCCATTGGCGGGGCCCTGGTCGGTATTCCTGTGGTGATCGGCGAAAATGTGGTTGGTGTGGATAGGAGTTCGGAGATTGGCCCCCAGGTCGACAAAAAGGGAAAAATCGTTAAAGCACCTGAGCTTGACCGGAGGATTGAAACCTACCTGCGTTACTTTGATGGATATGGTGCGATCATCGTTCAGCTGAATGTGGAGGACACCCGCAACGGTGTGGCAGAGTATGTGGTGGATAAATATGGCGACAAGTGCATCATTGAACTGAAATGGGGACAGGGTGCCAAGAACATTGGCGGTGAAATTCAGGTCAGGAGTCTTGAATATGCCATGTTCCTAAAAGAGCGTGGATATGTTGTGGACCCCGATCCATCCCTGCCTGAAGTTCAACAGGGGTTTGAGCAGGGGGCGATCAAATCATTTGCCCGTCACAGTCGTCTCGGGGGGACAAATCTGGGCACGGTGAAGGAAGTTCAGGAAGATTTCATGAACAGTGTGGAATACCTTCGTGGCCTGGGGTTCGTCAGAATCACACTGAAAACCGGTTCATACGGGATGGAGGAACTGGCCATGGCCATCAAGTTCGCCACCGATGCCGATCTGGATCTTTTGACCATAGACGGATCCGGCGGCGGGACGGGCATGAGTCCCTGGAATATGATGCAATCCTGGGGCGTGCCCTCCATCAATCTGCATGCCAAAGCCTATGAATATGCCAGTATCCTGTCTGCCAAAGGGAAGAATGTTGTGGATATGTCCTTTGCAGGCGGGTTTGCACTGGAGGATCATATCTTTAAAGCACTGGCCCTGGGGGCACCCTATACCAAACTGATATGCATGGGCAGGGCCATTATGATCCCCGGATTCCTCGGCGCCAATATCGAAGGGGCCATTTACCCGGACCGCAGGGCAGGGGTCAGCGGTAACTGGAATGAGCTTCCCAAAACCGTACTTCAGGTCGGAAAAACAGCGGACGAGATTTTTGCGGGGTATCATGACCTGGAAAAGAAGATCGGCAGGGATGAAATCAAGAAGATCCCCTATGGCGCCATCGGTTTTTACACCCTGGCGGACAAACTGGGCTGCGGCATGCAGCAGCTCATGGCGGGCGCCAGAAAGTTCTCTTTGGACCAGATCACCCGCCACGAGATCTTTTCCGGTAATCGGGAGACAGCGCTGGAAACCGGTATCCCGCACGTGTGTGATGTGAATAACGAGAGTGCAAAAAAGATACTGAATTCTTAACCGTTTGAATATACTAGGAACCAGCAGTACTGTTTTATGGTAATGCTGGTTCCTTTCTGTCTGTGAATCACTTATGTCCTGATCGATTTTACAATTCTTTCAGTGTTAAGAATTATTAGTTTTAAAGCCACCAGTATCCCTGAACATCAAGATTTGTGAGTCCCAATTTTTTGGCTCTTTTTACAACCTTTTTATATTCTTTGCCAGTGATTCGTCTTGATATCTCCCGGTAATCATAGGCTTTATAGAGCGGGTTGTACTGTGCCATAATATTCACAAACGTATCTTTTGGCAGTTTTCTGGCTATCCATGACATAATCTTTTCTGAGCCACCGGTATTATTTGGCATCACCAAATGCCGAATCATCAGTCCTTTTTGCATAATGCCTTTTTTTGTGGGGTGAGCCACACCAACTTGACCGTGCATCGCAAGAATTGCCTGGCGTGTCATTTCTGGATAGCTGTCTGCTCCGGATGAATATTTTGCTGACATGGCACTCTCCCAGTATTTGAAATCAGGCAGGTAAATATCAACGATTCCATCCAGGATGTCGAGTATTTCCAATCGCTCCCATCCAGACGTGTTGTATACGATTGGCAACTGCAGCCCTGCCCCTGCGGCCATATCAAGCGCTCTTAGTATGTGCGCAGAATAATGTGTTGGGGTGACAAAGTTTATATTGTGACACCCGACTTGTTGCAGAGCAAGCATCATCTTGGCCAATTCATCAAGATTTCTTTCAACCCCCCGGCCAAGCTGGGCGACTTCCCAGTTTTGACAAAAGACACACCTTAAATTACAATGGGTTAAAAAGATTGTCCCTGAGCCGCCCTTACCTACAAGCGGTCTTTCTTCACCAAAATGCGGATGAGACGCTGACACGGCAAGTGTTGCACCGGGAGTACGACAGAATCCGATTTCTCCTTCCAGGCGATTCACGCCGCATGCTCTCGGGCAAAGCTGGCAGGTTTCCATCATTGCCCAGAGTTTTTCTGCCCGCTTTTTCAGTTCTCCAGTTTTGTGAAGTTTTAGATAAGCCGGCTCAAAGGCGGTTGCCGTTTTGCTAAAAGCCTCCGTCTTGAAACCAGAAAAGAAGACGCAGGACAGTCCGACTTTCAAACAAAATTTGGAAGTATGTTTCAAAAAACGCCTTCGTGTATATGGTTTAAGAAACATATTCTTCATAATTAACCTCCCCATAGATGCCCTTAGGCTCAGTGGTTAGAACAATGAAGCTGGCCATTTTCAGGAGTCCCACCGTGACGCAGGTATTAACAAGGCCAAGAACAGGCAACAGCACCACAGCGCCCACAATGCCTCCAAGCCACCCGCCCAACAGGTCAGAAGCATATACTAACCCGGCGGTCTTGCTTACACTTGTGCTGTTCCCTAAATATATTTTGTTTGCAAGGGGGAATTGAGATCCAATTAACAGCCCGCTCATGAATGAAATAACTAAAAATAGTATCTTGAAAAGAAAGAATCTCTCAGGGTTGCTCAAATATGCATTGGCGATAAGAAAAACAAAAGGCCATCCAAATGAAAAACAGATGATTGCCAGTTCAATTTTTACAAATAGTTTAAAACAATGTTTGAGCCGTGGTAACACGTTTGTGATAACCATTGCTCCACAAGCGGCCCCTGCCATAAAAGATGACACAAGAAGCCCGATCCATGAAAACACATATCCATATATCGATTGAAATGTAAAAATTAACATCAGGTCAAATATCATTCCGGCAAAACCAGTTGTGATAATGGATAAGGGTATGCCTGCCCGTGGGAATCGTTTCTGTTTTAATCGAAAAAAGCCATAAAAAAAGAGCCAGAAAACAAACGCCAGACCAATAATTTTTATGTTTATCCTCTCAAATTGTCTAAAGAGCCAGCTAAGCGAGGGTGCAAGCAGAGCATTCCAATTTGAGATGCTGTAAAACAATCCCACAGGGTTGAAATCAGAATTAACTTTCTGACTGCCCCCTTCAAGAATACGAGAGAACCAGTCCTGCCATCCATGATGCAGCTTTCTCTCAATATGCCAGGGAACGATCACATTTGCCCTGATGTTGCGCAGGTATAATCTATCAATAATCTGTTTTTGATCAATCGTTGAGATATCCTGAGAATCTGATGAAAGGAAAATGTTCTTGCCATCACCGGGAAGGACTTTAATATAAGAAAAAACTTGTTCCAGTGTGCGAAAAATACAACTGTTGAGATTTTTTAATTCTTCATTGATGTACATTAAAGACCCGGGTAGCCCAAGGACAAGGACGCCCCCTTTATTCAGTCTTTTTTTGACGATGGAAAAGAACTCTTTGGTAAAGAATCTATTGGCTTGCAAACTAGACGGTTCCATAACGCCTATGAAAATCAAATCGTATGTATTCCGTGTTGTTTTCAGAAACAGGCGGCCATCAATATGGGTTATCGTGACTCGTCTATCATTCAATTCAGATTCAGTCAGCGGCGTGGGGAATTCTCTTAAAAGATCAAGGAGCAACGGGTCAAGTTCAGCATATTCTATTGCTTCTATCGATTCATGCTTGAATGCCTCATTAATTATACCGCCTGCCCCTCCACTCAAAATAAGGAGGTTTGCCGGTTCAGGGTGGGCAAGAAGCGGAATATGAATAAATTCTTCAATAAATGCCAGGTCCGGAATAGGCGTTATAATGTCTGGAATACCATCCAGAAAGAAAATGTATTGCCCCTGGTTTTCTATAATGCAGATATTGCCGTATTGGGAGTTCTGGTAATGAACGACATTTTGATTTTTCCATTGTGTTTTTATCGAAAAATGATGCAGATTGTCTACCTGACTAGTAGAAAACACATATCCGGAAAAGAAAAGAAGGCCGCTCAAGATAAACAGCATCGTTTTTTGCAAGAGCCCGGTTTCCCAATAGGGTGAAAGTAAAACAAGGCATACAATCACGTTCAGCACAGCGAGCCATAATGATACCTGAAAAGTATGAAGATAGGGGATGAAAAGATAAGTGCAGACAATCCCGCCGATAATTGTACCCACGGTCTCATACACATACACTCTGCCGGTAGAAGATGCATCCTGGCCGGAAAACATGGAATACATCCGGCAGCTAAAAGAGAATAATGCCCCGTGAAGCAGGCTGACCGGTAAAAGTATAAGAAAAGAGGAATAAAACATGGTTAATAAACCAATACTTTCACCAATAGAAATGCCGAGTATGCTTTTCAGGATGCGTGTCAGAAAAACCGCTGCAGGTAAAGATACAGAAAACAGAATCGTTATAGCGGTAAATGTTTCAAGCGCGGTATTCGAATTTTCAGCGTGCCTGCCCAGGTAGAAGCAACCGAAGGCCTCAATAATGAGCCAGTTGGCGAGAATAATGCCGATGCAAAGTTCATTGCCTGAAAAAACAATGAGCAGTTCCCTTAAAAGAAGGATCTCAGCCACCAACCCGCTGAATCCCATTGCCAAGACAGCAATGCAAATGCGTCTTTTCATGAAGCTGAACCTCTTCTAACATGTCAGAAGATCGGCACCGGCCGCTGCCCGCGAAGACCGAATTATGCTGGATCGCTCTGAACGCTCGACAGCAGCTTTCTTGCTTGGCTAACGTTTAACCCATGAGCTTATCTGAGTGTAGTGGGTTGTTTACAGGTCCCGGATAACGGGGAGGGGGAACGATTCACTTAAGCGACTACTGATGCATTACCTCAATGTGTTCTCAAAACAATCCTGATGACAGAATATCAATAATCATGAGCCAGTGTAAATAGCCTTTTTATTGTCTGTTATTCCCTTTGATCTCCGTCCATTTTTCAAGTTGAGCCGGGGTTAGAATTTTTGAGATTTCATCGTATGCTTCTTTCTGATTATATTTCAGTTCTTTAACGGAGTATACCGCCCCGGTCATGAATCAAATGTCTATGGGATGTGAATAATAGTATAAGGTCTTAGATGTTGTGGTTGGTCATTGGGTGGAAAAAAAGCGTATCAGCGCTGCCTTGCTTTTAGAATAGATCCCAGCGTTTTGCGGATGACCCGGTCGATTACATCCTTGAGTTCATCCTTCTGGACAAAGGTATTGGTTTCGGTGCAATTGAGACAGCCCATGCAGCCTTTAATGTTCAGCCGGGCCAGGTGTATCATGT
>QZLA01000014.1 GCA_004796375.1 Desulfobacteraceae bacterium | reverse complement strand
TGAATTCCATGTCCTGGAGAACCCTGAGCAGTTTTGTCTGCATCCGCAGCGGCATTTCACCGATTTCATCCAGGCACAAAGTGCCCTGATGGGCCATCTCGAAAGCGCCTCGTCTTGATCTGACCGCTCCGGTAAACGACCCCTTTTCGTGCCCGAACAATTCGCTTTCCATCAACTGTTCGGGAATAGCAGCCATATTCAACGCAACAAACGGTCCCTTTGAGCGTGGGCTCTCGGCATGGATGGCTTTTGACAGGTGCTCTTTTCCCACACCTGTTTCCCCTAAAATCAGCAGAGTAGAATCACTGGCAACAACCTGCTGGAGTTCATTCAGAAAAAACTGCATTTCGCTGCTGTTAGAAATAAAGTCACTGAGTTTGGGTTGAAATCTTCCGCGCTGATCAAACCGGGTGGAGTAATTAAACTGGCGCCTGGATTCAATGGTGCTTTCAATGGCTTCACAAAGGCTTTCCATAGGGATACCCGAGTCTAAAACCACATCGACGCCGGATGCCAGCAGATTGGCATGCTCTTCAGAAGATTCACTATCGTGTAAAACAATCGTGAGTGGTTTCTCAGGAAGGGCATTCAAGATATTGATATTGGATACGACCGGCTTGGGGATGAGTGGTTTACTAATAATAAATATATCTGCGCAGCTTCTTGTCAATTCATGCCAGGCTTCGTCGCGCGAGTGGCTGAATTTTACTTGAACATCAAGTTCCGATAGCCACTTTTCTATTTCTGTTTTAATTTTTTTTTCATCAATTGCACACACTACTCGGAGTAACATGGTTTCTGATCTTCTTTCGGTAATATTTTTCTGTTTTCTTTACGGTTCGTTTGCCGGTCCTGAGTTGGACACTATACCTTATTCAGGTAATTATCATATCATTTTTTAGAAAATGAAAGCCCTAATCTGTAAAGTTAAGAAAATATTTACCTCTTTATACTTTTAGGTATTTTTTTACTTAAAATTGCGTGTTTTTTTAACAAAGGAATATGTTTGTAACAGCTTGATTTTATACAAAATATTTCCAATTTCTTTGTTCGTTGTGCTGGCATGGATACTGCTATGCAGATTATCAACAGATACCTAAGCCCAGAAGATTAAATCTGTCTGGAAAATTGTAAATGGATATCGAAAAATGGAACGCGAGAGCTTTAAGAAAAAGAAACACAAATCCCCCAAGTTCAAAGATTTCAATGATGAGGACTTTGACTGGAAGGAAAAAATGGATCTTAAGAATATTCGGCGCAGGTTAGCCAGAAAGTCCAAACGCCGGAGAAACATTAAAGAAGAATGGTAAGGCACCCAATTTTTGAATCTAAGAAAGGAGAAAACAATGAATATCTCAACTGCTGAGAAATACGAAACTGCCCCCGAAGTATGGGGAATCGCATCTGCAATTGACATTTACGAGTGCGATCCGGAGAAAATCAGGAATGCGGACCTGATCAAGCGGTTTGTTGTTGAACTGTGTGATTTGATAGAGATGAAACGCTTCGGAGAAACCCAGGTGGTCCATTTCGGGGAAGATGAAAAAGTAGCGGGATTTTCAATGATCCAGCTGATAGAGACATCCCTGATCTCTGCCCATTTTGCCAATCTGACCAATGCCACCTACCTTGATGTATTCAGTTGTAAACCTTATGACCCGGAAACAGTCCGGAAGTTTTCCCAGGAGTATTTTGGCGGGGCAGAGTCCAGACTGAATGTGACTTACAGAATTTAGGCCGTCAAGATGAAACATTTCATCTATGATGATCCTGAGCAATGCCGCCGGATATGGTATGCGACATACCCTGTCAATCATATATGGGATCTCTGGGAGGTTCGGTCCTGTTTTCATGAGGTATATCAGAAACCGCTGCAGTTTCATACTATTCAGAATATCAACAGGATAGTCGGGCTTCTACCTTTGAGCTGGAATGAGGAAACCGGGCAATATGTTTTTTTCCCCGGGGAGACCTGGAAAGGAAAAACCTGGCTGGAGCAGAACCGGATCATTGCTGAAAATGGTGATGTTTTCTATCAGCTGCTCCAGCATGTCCCAAATTCTTTATATTTAAGGTATCTTACCTGGCATCCGTTTCTGTCGGATTTGGAAGAGACCCAGGCGGATGAGGTCGGTTACCTTTTTTATCCGGGGCTGTACGATTTCATTTTTGAAAACTACTGGCTGGGATTTTCCGGGAAGACCCGGAAGAAAATCAAATCCGAGCTGAAAAGGCTTGAAGATCAAAAGATCACTTTCCGGTTCGATGAAGTAAAGGATCTTGATCAGATGTTTTTAATGAACCGGATCTCTTTTCTTGAAGATTCATACTTTGACGATCCAAGATTTTACAACTCATTTGACCGTCTGGCGTCTATGCTCAGTGACATGGGAATGCTCAGAATTGTAACTGTTCTGATCGGTGGCAGGATTGCTGCCGTGGATATGGGCGGCGTTTTTAAAAACACCTGTACCATGTTTGCCGGAGGCACCAGTCAGGAGTTCTGCGGGGTTGCCAAGCTGATCAACCTGCACCATATGGAATGGGCCTGCCGGAAACGGTTGGATGAAGTCGATTTCCTCTGTGGGGACTTCAACTGGAAAGAGCGGTTCCATTTATCTCCCAGGCCCCTTTTTCAAATCAGATTGGATAAGATCATTGGCGCATATGTGGAGGTAAACCATGAAAAACAGACCATTTGTGCCTAAACGGGACAAAGTTCTGGTTGTCGGCACAACATCGGATTATATCGACTGGATTCAGAACACCTGCCCCGGGCGGGTGTTGTTTATGACCGATCAGGAGGTCAGAATAAATGCAAAAGAGGATAGCCCTGTCCCAGAAGATGAATTGATCCTGCCGTTGACGGATCTGGTTAACACAATGTCAAAGAAACCAGCCATTGTTCTTTCGCATGTCTTTTCGGAATTGAAACATCATCTTGAACTTTGGAATCAGAGTCTTTCAGGCATCATTTGCTTTGACTGCGAATTCCTTGAGCTGACCGCCCGAATCGCATCTGTCAAAGGCCTGGAATATCCTTCTGTCCAGGCAATTCGGAATTGCAGGGATAAGTTTGTTTCAAAAAAAATCTGGCAGGAGAACGGTGTGTTATGCCCAAAGACATTGCCGGTAAACAGTGCGGAGGATGCGGTCCGGTTCTTGTCTGAAAGTGAGAACGGCATCGTGTTAAAACCGTTCTACGGCAGTGGCAGCGAACTGGTCTTTCGATGTCGGACGCCTGAAGAGTGTAATCATGCCTTTAATACCATCAAAGACGGGCTGCGAAAAAGATGTTCAAAACCCTTGTTCTTGAAAAGTTCATCTGAGGAACATCTAATGATGGCGGAACAGTTCATTCCCGGACCTGAATACAGCTGTGACTGCATCATTGATGAAGACCGGGTCAGAATGATCCGTTTGACACGAAAGATAAAGTCTTCAAATCAACCCTTCGGCACTATTTCCGGTTATATGCTGCCGGCCATACTGCCGGCTAATATTGGGCATGATTCGTTGAAGGAAGCGATCCGCAAAGGGGCCAAGGCTTTGGGGGTCAGCCGTGGGTTATGTATGGTTGATTTTATTTTGGGGGTCCACTATCCGTTTCTTATTGAAATGACGCCCCGGCCCGGGGGGGACTGCCTGCCGTTTTTATTAAAGGAGGCGGGAAATCTGGATATCCTTAGCCTGGCCCTTGATTTTGCAGAAAACAAACCGATTGACCTGAATGGTTCAACGCCAGCTAACCTCCATGTAGGTCTTCGGATTCATGCCTCAAAATCAGGTGTGTTCAAAGGATATGATACTTCACTGCTGGCTGACGAAAATCGCCTGAAACAGATTCACATCATCAGGCAACCTGGTCATGAGATTCTTCTGCCGCCGGATGACTATGATTCCTGGTTGATCGGCCATATGATTATCGAACCCAACAGTTCAAGCTATCCCGAAACACAATGTTTCACGATAGGAAAACGCCTTCAGATGGAAATAGAATGAAAAATACAGCTTTCAGTCGTTCTCCGCAGTTGATGTCGGAGACATTTTTAGACGGCTTCATTGAGCCGTATTTCAAGAATCGCCATATTTATATGGATGCCGTCCGCATGCATGGTTCTCCTCTTTATATTCTTGAACCGGATATATTGGTTAACCGTGCGATACAATTTAGAAAGGCGTTTTCAAGGAGTCTGACATGGGTTAAGTGTTTTTTTGCGGTGAAAAGCAATAACCTCCCTCTTGTTTCCCGACTACTCATCAAACAGGGCTATGGTCTTGATGTGTCAAGCGGAGTTGAGTTGAACATCGCCTTGTCCCTCGGAGCAGATGACATTATCTTCAGCGGACCAGGCAAAACCGTTGATGAACTTGAATTGGCCCTGGCAAACGCGTCTACAGTAACTGTCCTATTGGACAGTATTGGTGAACTGGAACGGCTTGCGGCATTGGCCCGAAAGAACCGGATAAAGATCCGCGCAGGTATCCGGCTGAATAATAATCCTGATGGATTGTGGCGTAAATTCGGTATACCCTTGGACGCGCTGGATATGTGCTATGAGATGAGTAAAAAAGAGAAATATCTGGATTTTTGTGGCCTGCAGTTCCATTCATCATGGAATCTCAACGCCTTAAAACAGGCTGACTTTATCCAGATCCTTGGGTCAAAACTCAAGAGAATGCCTAAAGCTTATCTTGAATCACTGAAGTTTATCGATATCGGGGGAGGATACTGGCCGCCTCAAGGTGAGTGGCTGATTTCGGACCAACCTCTTGAACACCTTCACTTGCCGGCAGATTCCATCAACCATTTTGCAGAAGCGCTTGTCGGATCAATAAGAGAACATATTTTGAATCTTACCGATTGCGATATCTACCTCGAACCGGGGCGTTGGATTTGTAACGATGCCATGCACATTCTCATTACTGCAATTGATCGGAAAGAGGAGGATCTTGTTATTGCGGACGGAGGAACTAATATGGTCGGATGGGAACGGTTTGAGTCAGATTATTTTCCAGTTTTGAATCTAAGTAATCCGTCAAATACTGAAACCCCTTTTATGATCCTTGGATCATTATGTACTCCCCATGATGTATGGGGGTATACCTGCTTTGGAAAAGATATTCAGGAAGGAGATATCCTGATGATCCCCACCCAGGGAGCGTATACTTACAGCTTGCGTCAGCATTTCATCAAACCGCTGCCAAGTGTTGTGCCGCTTAGGAGGGTAATGGTAGATGAGCAGCCCTATGAATATTCTGTAGCAATGATGCCTCAACCCGAGGATGAATAAGAGACCGTATCATGATCAAGGACTTTTGTTTGAGTTGCGGAAAGTTATTACCGTTACACACCTATGACTGCCCGACCTGCGGGTTTGATAACCGTTTCGGAGAATATCAGGATATCCCGATTGATGATTTGTTCTTAAACAATGTAGACGATGATTTCACGCAGGAAGAGGAACTCAATTGACAAGTAACCCAAATGATTCTTAGGTTTGAAAACCATTTGGTGGGCTACTTGTCAGTTGCAATTCGGTTCTTCAGGTCGATATACCAGTCCTCATTGCCGTACATGGTGTCAGAACATTCCGGGCAGATGCCATGGCTGAAGCGTGCATCGGAGTGCTCCTGAATGTAATTTTCAATAAGGTTCCAGTATCCTTTATCATCCCTGATTTTTTTGCATGAGGCGCAAATAGGGATGAGCCCCTTTAACGTTTTTATCTTGCAAAGAGCATCCTGAAGCTTGCCAATAAGCTTCTCCCTATCTAATTCAACCTCTTTTCTTTTTGTGATATCCGAAAATGATGCCATCTTTCCCTCCGGCAATCCTGAGCTGGATCTGACAACAGAAGCACTCACTTCAACAATAAAGGTATTTTTGTCTTTGTCCTTGACAACAAACTCCTGAACTCCCTGGGTATTAATATCAATCATGGTGATCACGTCCGACAGGGTCCTGACCTCCTTGGTAGCAAAAAGGTCTGCAGCGTTTTTTCCAATGATTTCCTCACTGGCGTATTCGAATATTTTACTGAACGCTGGATTTACAAACCGGATAATCCCTTCTATGTCTGTGATGATCAAACCGATATTGATCGAATTGATGGCATCGAGGACAATGCTTAAAGCATCCCTGGCGGCCTCTTTTGGCACTGCCCGTCTGATATCAGAGGAAATGCCATCCAATATCTCAATGGGCTGTTTTTTCATTGTATCCATCTCAACGAGCCACTTTTCAACATTTATAAGATATCCTTTGTAGGTTTTGAAACTTCCATATAGGATTTAGCAAAAATAGAGCCAATAGATTCGGAAACTGACTTGGTTCAGTTTTCTGAGCCTCCAAGTATTTTACTCTGGTGATATCGGTAAGGCCAGGCAAGATCTATGTGTAAATCGGCTTAAGATTTTAGGCAAATAAATACGGGTAATGAACACCTAATTCGGTAGGCATATACCGATTTTGTGTTTTATTAACATTGGAGTGGGTTTTTAAGAAGACTCGGCAGATTGATTCCGGAGATCCTTCATCAATTTGATAATCCTGGCACAGTTTCTGATATGATTTCATGTACATTTATTACGGTATATCGACAATCAGTTTTCGGGAGATAAAGCATGATATGGAATTTGTGGAAAAAAAATCGTACAGATGCTGTCAAAATGTCAAGACCAAAAGAGCTTGAATCGCGCATTGGAAGAATGCTGGTAGTGGATTTAAACTATGAACCGGATTGGGTCTGGCGGCTCAGGTCCGTTACCAAGAAAAGAAATGGTTCAAATTCCGGTTTTAATTTTCGAATTTTTGACCCTGATCTGGCACAAATGAAGGGGATAAACATTGTAAACTTCTCATCATTGGATGCCCATCCCAAAATGATCTACTTTGACGGATGGTACGACAAAGCGGCATGGGAGATAACCATCAATGACAAATATAAACATATCAAATCGATTCCTGCGGCCTGATCGGTAAAATATTACTCATAGGCAACACAGCCGTCCCGTCGAGCATCCGCAGCGCCTTTCCATATGCTGTTTTCATAGGCAATTGCATGCACACCCCCAAAATATGGGTTCAACACTTTTGTAAACAGGCTGGAAAGAGGCTGATATAAAGTATATCCTCTTTTCTCCAACGCCAGCAGAATCCGGGTATCGTCCGGGAGGGTTTCGATCATGATCTCTTCATCACTTCCTGTATGAATCCTCGGAGCATTTACTGCAGCCTCAATGCCTTGTTCAACATCAACCCAGTGACTGATGACCTGAATGACTGCGGAAATAATCCGTTCGTTGGCCGGACTGCCCAGGACCAGCTTCGGAACAAAATCTTTTGACAGGATGCTGGCACTCATAGATGAATAAGGCATGGCATTGGGATTCAGGGCAAACGGATTATTCCTGTGCCCGGATACAAATTCCTGCATGTAGCTGTTGTAAAGAAACCCAAGCTCAGGACTGGCTACCCTGGCACCGTAATAGGCATTCAGGCTCTGGGTGACGCCGACGGCCATGTGGTCCCTGTCAACAATGGAAAAATGGGTAGTTTCGCCGTGCTCAAGCTTCCTGAATGACGCTGCCAGTCTTTCAGCCCGTTCCTTGCTGATTTTTTTATGGACAGAGTCCTCAAAATGCACCAAATTCTGGATGGGGCTGTAGAGCCTATGCCTGTGGACTGTTCTGAGAGCTTTAACCATCCAGAGGGTTCGACTGACCGGGTTAGTTTCAAGGATTCTTTTATCAGCGGTTTCAAGAAAATTCAGGGCCATGATTACAGCCCAGCCCGAAGCCGGTGGAGGTAGTGAGGCCACGTGCCATGATCGGTAAGATCCGTTCAACGCCGGCATGATTGAGGGTTGCCTTACCTCCTTTAGATCATCTATACTGATCCAACCGTTGTTGGCCTCCATGTCTCTGGCAATGAGATTTGCTATTTCACCCGAATAAAAATCGATTGCCCCTTTCTTTCCAATTCTTTCCAGGGTATCTGCCAGAAACTCGTTTTTAACCACGGTTCCAACGGTTGGAACCGATCCGTCAGGATTTAGGAGAAGCGGTTTGACCGTGGCCTCCTTTTTCAAAAAGTTATGATAGCGCATCAGGGCTTTATGACGAAATTCACCCAAGGGATAACCGTTGCGTGCGTATTCTACCGCAGGCGCGACAAGTCGTTCCCAGGAAATTTTTCCACTACCATACCGCTCCCACGCAAACTCCATCGTCCTTATTGTTGTTGGAACGGTTGAGGCTTTGTGGCGGGCAATTTCCGAAATGGGAAAATCTGTCTGGGTTGCTTTGGGTGAATGGGAAGTACCATTGATCACCGCGGGCATGTGGTACGGCACCTGCATGATCAAGGTGCTTTGGCCGCCGATGCCCGATCCGGCGGGTTCGGTAACACCAAGAACAAATGATACGGCAACCGCTGCATCAACCGCATTTCCGCCTTCTCTGAGTACCTGCACTCCCGCTTCGGAGGCTTCCGGCGTGGCAGATGAAACCACTCCTTTTGATTTCTCTGGATCACACCTCATCAGCTGGCCCTCTTCTCATAACGCTCTTCCTCTTCCTTACAGCGGATACATTTGCTGGTGACCGGCCTTGCTTCAAGCCGCTTTATAGAGATACTTTCTCCGCAGGTGTCACAGTATCCATAGGTTTTGTTCTCAATTCTTTCCAGAGCCTGGCGTATCTTTTTTATCAAAAGGCTCTCCCTGGATCGAATCTTCAGTCGGAATGTCTGGTCCGCGTCTGCCGATGCCCTGTCCAAGTATTCAATTTCCTGACCGTTCTTTGAGACCATTTCAGCCATGGTCCGGTTGGCCTGTCTAAGTAATTCATCCAAGTGCTGATTTAAGATCTTTTCAAAATGTTCTTTTTGTTTCTTATTCATCAATGATGTTCTCCCAAATGATTTTCTCCTGTAGATCAGAGGTGATGAGTGTCTGAGCTGTAAAGCGGTCTAAGCTGAAAGCCTGTTGCATCAAGTATCTATGAATCATCTGACCCAACTGAACAGAACTGTAACTGATCCCCCTGGTTCCAAAATACAGATTAAATTCAATCACATAAATACTGTGTTCCGTTATGATGGCATCAAATCCTGCATAGTTCACACCCAATGCCCGGGTAATGGCCTCTATCGCCTCTACGGTCTTCTGATGAATGTTATCGGGGTTAACCGATGGTATTCCTATGGATCTCATCGGATTGAATGAGACATATCCCCGCCTCAAAGTGTTTTCCGGGAAAGAGACTGCGTCGGTTGATTACACAGCCAAGGCTGCCTTGCCAAAGTCATTTTTTAATCCGGATCCTTTCAATTCAGCCGGGTGATAGGGCTCAAACTGCCATCTACCAAATAGCAAAAACTATACCTTCATTTCATACTGACCTCACCGTCAACAGTTACCGTTCGTCACAGGTGATGATTCACCACCTGCCCGAAATGATTGTCTGCCACAGTGAACATATCTTCATCAAGCGTCATGACGGCGATTTCCCTGCTTTTGCCGTGCTTATCCCATTCAATGGGCAATACAATTCCCTTGACTGACTGGCGGCTCTTTTCCATGGTTGATTCTGACCATCCATTTATTCTTGGCTGAGCCTGCCCAAATAAATACTCCCCAAATCCTGTAACAAACGTGGCACTTTTATTGCTGTATCACGGGCTGAAAAACACCGAGTAAATCAGTTGATGAGCAGATATATACAGGGGAGCTTTATGCCGGAACACAGGAGGATTAAAGGGTATGATATGGCCAGGGGACTGGCCATATTGATCATGATGGTCATTAACTTCAACTGCATGCTTTCTGGCGAAAACAGCTTTCCTGTATGGCTGTCAAAAGCGGTTGATTTTATGGACCGCCGTGCGGCAGTATTGCTGGTAATGCTCGCTGGTACAGGGCTCACTCTGATAACAAAACAAAAATCAATGCCCCAATCTGTATCTCCTGAGACCCGTTTCATCCTGTTGAAACGCGCCTTGTTTCTTTTTCTTGTCGGATATTGCCTCACCTTGATCTGGCCTGCTGATATCCTTCACTTCTATGCCGTATTCATCTACCTGGGAATATTCCTCGCAAAAGCCTCGAATAGGTCATTGATCGTGCTTGCATTTATTTTCTGGTTCACCTGTTTTATACAGATCATAGACCTGTTTGAACTCATTCAGCAGATTTCAATCGAATATGTGTTGGCCGGGCAGATCATGGACATTTGTTTTACAGGATATTATCCCGTTTTTCCTTGGATGGCATTTTTTATAACCGGAATGTGGCTGGCAAGACAGGACATTAAATGTCCGATTTTTAGAAAATGGACATTTGTTTCCGGCATTTTAATGTTAATAGCTTCGGAGATAATTGGTAGGGTTCCAATCGCAAGTCTGGCAGGGATTTTCATTGATCCAGCAACGAACTTTGAGAGCTATTATTACCTCTACTACGTAATCCACATAATGACCATGATCGATTTGAATGTTCCAACACCGCTGTCAGCAATTTCCGGCATGGGATCAGGACTTTGCCTGATCATTATTAGCCTGTGGATGGCTGACCATTTTACTGAGAGGCAGGCAGCCCATCTGGTGACCGCCGGGAAAACGTCCTTAACCTTCTATATCGGACACATTCTGGTATTACAGACCGTCTCAATCTGTTTCAATCTTGGTGATATCCAGAATATCCTGATGGTCATCTCCGCAGCACTGGGATTGTTCCTTGTTGGTATAAAAATCATGGAGCATTGGCTGGTGAAACATAGCAAAGGCCCTTTTGAAACAATCATGCGAAGGTTTCCATTTGGCCATCAAGGTTTTGGGGCTGCGCGGCAACCAATACGGTAAAAATAATACCGCCTCTTTCCAACACTGCCTGCTTGTCTGTTGGATAACAATTTGAGTAAAGAAAGGCTTCCAGCTGAAACGCTGAAAGCCTTGTAATTTGCTGGTACCGGAGGCGAGACTTGAACTCGCAAGGGCCGAAGCCCGGAGGATTTTGAGTCCTCTGCGTCTACCAATTCCACCACTCCGGCATGAATGCCTCTTTTTTAAGGTAAATCACTGGATTTGTCAATTGATTTATTGGGATCTGCCTGTTTTCAGGCATGTCCAAACGTCTTTGGCATTGATTTCTCCATGTCTGAGTATCCTGGGCTCAGGGGCGGTGACATCCACCACACTGGATCCTTTGCCGCCTTTCAAGGGACCGGCGTCCAGGATCAGGTCCGCACCATCACGGATGAACGGGTCAAGGTCGGGGATATGATGGCAGCCGGGCTGGCCGGACAGGTTGGCACTGGTGCCGGTGATGGGTGCATTAACAGCCTGGCAAAGGGCGCTGGCCACCGGGTGCTGGGGAAGGCGGATCCCGATTTTTCCGGTGCGGGCCGTGATCAACGGGGAGATATGGGGCTGGGCGTTGAACACCAGGGTGAGATTGCCCGGCCAGAAGGCGTTGATAAGTTTCCTGGCCCTGTCCGGGATCTCTTGAACCAGGTCCTTGAGCATGGAAAGCTCAGGGATCAATACAAGAATGGGGTTGTTGCGGGGGCGTTTCTTGAGGTTGTATATTTTTTCAACAGCAACAGGATCAAAAGCATCTGCGGCGATCCCGTAAAGGCACTTGGCCGGGAAGATCACCACGCCTTGTGCATGGATGATCTTCCCGGCCATATGAATGATGCCGGGCTGTGGAGAGAGTGGTTCCACAGCCACAAGTTTTGAATGATCAGGCAAGGGTTTGTGCCTTTTTCACCACCTTGTCCGCCATCTCTTTCTTGAACGCAGCCAGTTTTTCAGCAATGGCCGGGTCGGATACGCCCAGGATCTGGGCGGCAAAAATGCCGGCATTATACGCACCGGGTTTACCGATGGCCATGGTGCCCACGGGGATGCCCGGCGGCATCTGGACGGTGGCCAGCAATGAATCCATGCCGTCCAGGGCGGATGAGTCTATGGGAACACCCAGGACCGGCAGGGTGGTATGGGCGGCCAGTACGCCGGCAAGGTGGGCGGCATGCCCGGCACCGGCAATAATCACCTTGACCCCTGTTTCCCGGGCTTCTGCGGCAAGCGCTGAGGCCTGCTCCGGTGTCCGGTGGGCCGAAGCCACGGTGACATAATAGGGGATACCGAATTTCTTGAGCATCTTGATGGCATCCTCCATGACCGGGAAGTCAGAGTCGCTGCCCATGATAATTCCCACCTGGGCAGGCGTGCTCAGCCGTTTCAGCGCCTTGGCCCCGATATCCTTGCGGTGAAAATAGTCGGTAAAGGAGATGGCATCACAGGCTTTGTAAGCATTTTCAATGGACTGTTCCACGGTGTCACCCAAAGCGGTTACGCCCAGGACCCGGCCGCCGGAGGTGACCACATTGTCTCCGTCCATGGCAGTACCGGCATGGAACACAACAGTGTCTTCATTTTGATTGGCCTGTTCAAGGCCGGAGATCACATGACCCTTGTTGTAGGCGCCGGGGTATCCGCCGGAGGAGATCACCACACACATGGCGGCCCGGGGATCAATTTGAGTATTATACAGGTGCAGGGTGCCATCGCAGCAGGCTTCCATCAGGGGGACCAGATCATTCTGGAGCCGCATGAGGATGGGCTGGGTTTCAGGGTCTCCCAGGCGGACATTGAATTCCAGAACCTTGATCTGATCATTGTCGATCATGAGTCCGGCGTAAAGAACGCCTTTAAATGGCGTGCCTTCTTTGGCCATTCCCTCGACAGCCGGGATCATGACCTTTTCCATGGCCTGTTTCTTCAGGGAGTAATCCATGACCGGGGCAGGAGAGTAGGCACCCATGCCACCGGTATTGGGGCCTTCGTCATTATCGAATATCCGTTTGTGATCCTGGGATTCCGGCAGCGGCAGTACGGTCTTGCCGTCGGTCAATGCAATGAATGAGGCTTCCTCACCCTTCAGGCACTCTTCCACCACCACCACACTGCCGGCATCACCGAATATGTTATCGGTGAGCATGTCGTCGATGGCCTGGTGGGCTTCCTCTTCGGATTTACAGATGATGACGCCTTTGCCGGCGGCCAGGCCGTCCGCCTTGACCACCAGGGGCGCCCCGAGATACCGGACATAGGCTTTGGCTTTGTCAGCATCGGTAAAGGCTTTGCCCATGGCACAGGGGATGCCGTATTTCTGCATGTGGCGTTTTGAAAACTCTTTGCTGCCTTCAAGCATGGCCCCGGCCATGCTCGGGCCGAATACCTTGAGACCGTTTTCTTCAAATGCATCGGCAATCCCTTTGACCAGGGGGCCTTCCGGGCCGACTACGGTGAGATCAATCTCGTTGGTGCGTGCAAATTTGGCCAGGGCGTCGATATCCTCCGCATCTATGGGCACGGATTCCGCGAGTTGCTGGGTGCCGGCATTTCCAGGGGCACAATAAATTTTGTCCACCATCGTGCTTTGTGAAATCTTCCATACCAGGGCATGCTCTCGGCCGCCGCCGCCAACAACTAAGATCTTCATCTCTCTCTCCTTTGAATTGTCAGTTTAATTGCAGTTCAGTTTTCTAGGGGGTCGTGTTATTGCGCTCCATTCCCAGTTCAATCAGTCTGTCCAGGATACGGGTGAACGAATATCCGGCAACTTCAGCAGATTGGGGATACAGGCTGGTGGCTGTCATGCCGGGGATGGTATTGGTTTCTAATACATGCAGCCGGCCGTTGTCCAGGATCATGTCGGTTCGGCTGTAACCGTCAAGTCTGAGAACCTTGTGTGCCTCGACAGCCAGGTGCTGCACCTGACGGGTGAGGTCATCGTCGATTCTGGCCGGGCAGATCTCTTCAGTGGCGCCGGGAACATATTTGGCATGGTAATCAAAAAATTCGTGGGCATCCCCAGGAATGATCTCGATAACCGGCAGCGCTTCAAGGTCTTCATTGCCCAGCACACCACAGGTGAGTTCCATACCCTTGATATATTTCTCCATGATCAATGCCTGGTCCTGCTCAAAGGCCAGGTCGATGGCACCTTGCATCTCCTGTTTGGATTTGACGATGGTCATGCCCACGCTGGAGCCGGCACTGACCGGTTTGATGACCATGGGCAGATCCAGTACGGCAATGCAGTGATCAATATCAATGGCGTCGTGCCGGTAAAACCCGAGATAATCCGGGGTGGGGATATCATGCTGGGTATAGAGCTGTTTGGATAACAGCTTGTCCATGGCAATTGCGGAGCCCAGGACGCCGGCCCCCTGGTAGGGAATACCCAGAAGATCCAGCATGCCCTGGATGGTTCCGTCTTCTCCGAACGGACCATGGAGGATGATCAGGGCGGCATCAATATGATCCGCATCCAGGGTCAGCTGTTTCAGGTCGAATTTGGGATCATACCGGGTGATCTCATACTTTTCCTTGTCCAGTGCCTTGAACACCTCTTCACCGCTGCTCAGGGATACTTCACGTTCCGAGGACACCCCTCCTGACAGCAGGGCCAGCCTGATCTTTTTCATATCTCCCCCTTATCATCCATGAAGGATTTTCTGCTTGGCGGTTTCAAAATCCTGCGTGGTGATCAGGTTCTTTTCATAGAGGGCGGTGAGTTCAACAATACGCCGCTCCCGGTTGCTGACGGAGTCTTCTATCAGCCGGATATTTCCCTGCTCAGGGCTTTCAAGCGCAGGGAGCTGGGGGGACGGTTTGCTGGCAGACACCTTCATGGACATCAACCCGCCCAGCAGCTTGACCTCCACTTCCCGGTCCTTGAACTCGGGCAGCCCCATGATGTCCCGGATCTGGGTGGAGTCCGCCCTCATTTTCCGGTAGACCATCCAGGCCATGAACAGGACCGCCAGGGTGATCCCGGCAATGATCCATGGCAGGTATTGGTACAGCCCCCGGAAAAGGATGACTGAAACACCTGTGCCCGCCAAAAGGAACACATGGAGCAGCAGGATGAAATACGCCGTGAAAATACTTCTGAAAATACCTTCTTTACCAAATTTATTTAACTTCATGATATTTTGTTGATGAGCTGTTCCCGGTAAAGCTCGGTCATCATCGACCCTGAGGTGCTTCCTGGGCGGCTGGTTTCCAGTTTGGTCAGCAGGAAGTTGAGCTTTTTCTGGAGCCGCTGCCGTTGGGGGGAGTTCGGTTCAACAGAGCCGATCAGTTCCTGGGTGGAAGCGATCTTCTTTTTCAACTCAATTTCCGGCGGCAAAAATCCGCTGTTTTTCAAAATTTTATGCGCCAGCCGAAATTCCTCAGGGACATTGAGATCATCGAAATTCAAAGGCTTTTTGGACCCCTCAAGATTGTCGAACTGACCTTCCTGCTGGGCCTTTTTTATCCGTTCCTCGACAATGGCTTCAAATCCGGGGATCATCATTTCTCCCGATCTGTTTCAATACAATTTCGATCCCTGATGTTTCGGGATCCTCTGAAAATATTAATACTATTAAAACAAGGCCGGATTTGCAAGATCTAATCAATGATTCCGGGTGAGTTTTTAAAAACCCTTGTCTTGACAGCGAACAGGCAATACTGTATCAAATATCATTTCGGGACACGTGCCTGAAAAGGGATAATTATGGAATCCGGAGAGCGGCTAAGGCGCATTATTTTTCATACTGTTTTAGCACTGTTGGTCATGGCGGGTTGGGCGGGAAACCCTGTTCGGGCAAGCCAGGGCACTGACAGTCTTTATCATGGATTCCTGTATTACCCGCGGCTGGATACCGGGTTCTTGAAATCGGTGGAGAAGCGCTTCCCAAGCGGGCTTAGCGGCCGAGAGCTGGCCCTGGCCGTGATGAAGGAACTCCTTGAGGAGCC
>QZLA01000061.1 GCA_004796375.1 Desulfobacteraceae bacterium | reverse complement strand
TCATGGCGGGTTGGGCGGGAAACCCTGTTCGGGCAAGCCAGGGCACTGACAGTCTTTATCATGGATTCCTGTATTACCCGCGGCTGGACACCGGGTTCTTGAAATCGGTGGAGAAGCGCTTCCCAAGCGGGCTTAGCGGCCGAGAGCTGGCCCTGGCCGTGATGAAGGAACTCCTTGAGGAGCCCGCGGCACCCGGACTTGGAAGGATCTTGCCCCGAGGAACGGCATTGCGGGCGTTGTTTATTACCGATGACGGTGCCGCTTATATTGATCTTGAAACCGGAAACATCCGAGACGACCATGGGGGCGTTCACATGGATACACAGGGTGAGTACCTGGCCATTTATGCCATTGCCAACTCCTTGATTGTCAATGTTCCCCAGATCCGGAAAGTGAAAATACTGCTCAACGGTCAGGAGTCTCAAACCCTTGCCGGGCATGTTGAACTGGATTGTTTTTATCAAACCAATTTATTGATAGTAAAATGAGCAAAGCAAAAAATATAAAACAGTTTAGGAACATCGGCATCATGGCCCATATTGATGCCGGAAAAACCACCGTTACCGAACGGATCCTTTATTATACGGGTAAATCTCATAAAATCGGAGAGGTCCATGACGGCGAGGCGGTCATGGACTGGATGCAGGATGAGCAGGACCGCGGGATCACCATTACCTCGGCCGTTACCACCTGCCAGTGGAAGCAGGCCCAGATCCAGATTATCGATACCCCGGGTCACGTGGATTTTACCATAGAGGTTGAGCGGGCCCTGAGAGTTCTGGACGGTGCCATCGGCGTGTTCTGCGCCGTGGGCGGGGTTGAACCCCAGTCTGAAACCGTATGGCGGCAGGCGGATAAGTATGCCGTACCGCGGATGGCGTTTATCAACAAAATGGACCGGACCGGTGCTGATTTTACCGGGGCGGTCGATTCCATGAAAGAGAAACTCAATGCCAATCCCCTGATCATCCAGATGCCGGTGGGTGCGGAAGATCAGTTTGCCGGCGTTGTCGACCTGATCAACATGCAGCAGATCGTGTGGGATGATGAAAGCCTGGGGGCAGAATATTCAACCATGGATATCGACCCCGCGCATGCAGAGCAGGCCGCGGAGTATCGTGAAAACATGCTGGAAATCCTTTCCGAGGCCAATGATGAGATCATGGAGAAATACCTGGGTGAGGAGGAGATCACGGTCCAGGAGCTCAGGGATGCCATCCGGCAGGCTACCATTGAGCGCAAACTGGTCCCGGTGCTGTGCGGCAGTGCCCTGAAGAACAAGGGGATCCAGCCGCTCCTGGATGCCATTGCTTCGTTTTTACCCAGCCCCGTGGACATCGAGGCGGTCAAAGGGACCCATCCGGACACCCAGGAGGAGATTGAGTGCCCGGCCAGAAAGGACGCCCCCTTGGCGGCCCTGATTTTCAAGGTATCCATGATTGAGGGCAGAAAGCTTTCTTTTGCCAGGATCTACAGCGGCAGGCTTGAAACCGGAAAGGATGTGTACAATTCTTCCCTGCAGAAAAAGGAAAAGCTGTCCCGGATCCTGAAGATGCATGCCAATAAACGGGAGCGGGTCGATGAGGCTTCTGCAGGCGATATCATCGGTGTCGTGGGGCTCAAGGAGTCATCCACGGGTGAAACCCTTTGTGATCAGGGGCACCCGGTACTGCTCGAACAGATGGAGTATGAGGAACCTGTCATCTCCATTGCGGTTGAACCCAAGACCCATGCCGACCAGGAAAAACTGGACGATGTACTTGAAAAGTTCACCATAGAGGATCCCACCCTCAAGGTGAGCAAGGATGATGAAACCGGCCAGACCATCCTTTCGGGCATGGGAGAACTTCACCTTGAAATTATCATTTCGCGTATGCTCAAGGAGTTCAACACCAATGTGAATGTCGGAAACCCGCAGGTGGTCTACCGTGAAGTGCTCAACGCCGATTCAGCCGGGGATGCTGTTTTTGAAAGAGAGATTTCAGGCAAAATGCACTATGCCGGCATGCAGCTGTCTGTCCAGCCCCTGAGCCGGGGTGCAGGGTTTGAGTTTATATCCAATGTTGATCCCGGCATCCTCCCGGACAAGTACCTGCCGCACATTGAAACCGGGATCAGGGAAACCATTGACAGCGGCTATCTGAAAGGGTATCCGCTGGTGGATGTGCGGGTGACCTTGTCCGGCGTAAACCTGGATGAGCGGACATCGGAGCTGTCGGTATCGGTCTGTGCATCCATGGCCTGTAAAAATGCCCTTGAAAATGCGTCTATCAGCCTGCTTGAACCGATCATGGATGTTGAGCTGTTTGTGCCTGAGGCATTTATGGGAGATGCCATTGCCGATTTGAACACCCGGGGCGGGAAGGTGGAATCCATCACCCCGAAACTCAATATCCAGGTGATCAAGGCGGTCGTACCCCTTTCAAAGATGTTCGGATATTCCACTGCATTGAGATCGGCCACCCAGGGACGGGGAACCTTCACCATGCAGTTCAAAGCATTTGATAAGGTGTAAATACTCAGGAAGCAGATTTACGCTTTTCATCAAACATCTCTTTTTCCAGCTGTTTGATCTTCTCTTTGGCAGCGTCAGCCTTGGCGCTGTCCTTGAGTGTTTTTACGGCCTTTTTGTAGTGAAACACAGCATTTTTCCGGTTGTGTATCCGGGTGTAATACATGCCCAGATAGTAGTGGGACAGTCCGGGTTCCTTTTGCAGGGAATAGGATTCTGCCAGGTGGTAGTAAGCCCGGGGAAAGGCATCCGGCTCCTGGTAAATGACCTTTTCAAACCCCTTTGTGGCCGGACCGATTTTTCCGGACTCCAGTTGTGCCCGGGCAATGAGGAACGCGGCGTTTGTACTGACCACCGGTTCAAACTCAATGGGACGGAGCATGGCCAGTGCTTTGGACGGGTTGCCCTCCAGAAGGTGAAGCCGGCCGATTTCGAGCAGCACCAGTGGATCAAACGGGTTGGATTTCAGCGCGGTTTTCAGGTGGGAGATGGCTTCATCAACCCTTGATTTTCGGGCCAGTACCAGGGCAAGGCCATAGTTGATTGCCGGGTTGTCAGGATCGTCACGCCAGTTGGACGTCAGGGTTTTCTGGGCCTTGTCCGCGTTGGCATATATACCGATGATCCGGTTCCGGATCATATCATATCTGAAATCCTCGGTACATCGATGCGGCGGCAGGGATTGATTTTCCATCAGGGATACCAGGTGGGCGATCCGTGATTTGGTTCCCGGATGGGTTTTAAAATAATCCGGTATGCCCTCCACGCCTTTCCAGTCTGCCGCCCGGATTTTGATCAGCCCTGACAGGAGCCCTTCGGGTGAAAAGCAGGACTTCTGAAGCAGGGTCAGGCCCTTCTGGTCGGCTTCAGTCTCGTTCTCCCGGGTAAAGGAGAGCATGGCGCTTTGCCCCAGTGCCATGGAACCGATGGTGATGGACTGGCCCAGGTCTTCGTCTGATTTGCTGCCGATCAGAATCCCGGCCAGGACACCGGCCAGGGTGCCGGCACTGACTATTTTCGAGCGGTCAATGGATTGGGATACATGCCGGCTGGCGGCATGGGCAATTTCATGGGCAATTACACCCGCCAGTTCATCAACGGTTTCAAGAGAGGCGATCAAGCCGGTGTTGATGAAAATATTGGATGCCGGGCTGGCAAATGCATTGAACGTATCATCCTGGATCACATAAAAATGATATTCAAAGGGTTGGTCCGGCAGGTGTTCAAGGATGCGCTCCGCGACCGATCGCGTCATGTGGGTCACGATGGGGTCATGGATAATGGATTTACTGCTTTCCACCATCTTCATGAACTCCTTGGCCACCTTTTTCTCCTCTATAATGGAGATCGCATTGGCCGGGAAAATGTTGGACAGGCTGAAAAACAGGACGAGCAACAGGCTGAATATGGGTTGAATGTTAGATGTCATGACATCCCTTAATAATCGATCGGTACCGGTCAGATCTGAATGAACTCGCTGGGCTCCATGGAAATTTCAATCCTGAAATCATAATTTCCGATTTTCAGGGACAGCCGCCGGTTTTCATCATAATCCGAGTCGATCTGAAGGGTAATGGCCGAATTCAATGACAGGGCTTTGGGCTGGCCGAACACCGCGTTCAATCCGTACCGGTCTTCGATTTCCTTGATCACCTGACCCATAAGCTGGTTGGTGATTTCACCGATGCTGTCCGAGATCTCGATGGAATTGTAGTTGGAGTCAAGTTCATCCTCTGGCATGCCCATGGTCATCATATACTTCTGGTACATGTCAACGGCTGCGTTGGCCGTAAAGTTAATCACCATCAGCCCGTTATAGTCACCATTGAATACGACAAAACAGGCAAGGTCGGGTTTCATGCTGATTTTAGGTATTTTCTGGATGATGGAGGAGTAGCTGATCTCCTCCCGGGTCGCTGTCTCTAAAGTGGTTTTTGATACTTCAAGGAACACCTTTGAGATGGCGTCTATGGACAGCTGATTGGATGAAAATTCATGGGTACTCATGGGGCACCTTCTGATTTACAGTTAAGCAAGAAAGATGGTCATCGTTTTCGATTATGGGTCAATCCCCGGGTAAATGTCAAGATCGTTTATCTCTCTCCACGTTTGTAGGGCTCTGCTAACATGGCCGGCGCATTCAATTTCCGGTGGTCCTTGAGACTGATGATTAAAAGGATGATCAATGTGGCTGCATAAGGGAGGATGGCCAGGAAGTTCGGCGAAATTCCCAAGGGCTGCAGCAGGTACTGGAGAACAAAGATAAACCCGAAAAGAAAGGAGGCCCAGATCGCCCGTCCCGGATTCCACAGGGCAAAAATGGTGAGTGCAATGGCGATCCACCCGCGGCCTGCGGTCATGCCTTCGATCCAGGATTTTGAGTATGAGATGGACAGGTGAGCGCCGGCAAGGGCAGAAAACCCGCCGCCGATAATCACACACAGGTGACGGACCATGGAGACATTGATACCCTGGGTTTCAGTTGCCCTGGGATTTTCACCTGTTGACCGGATTTGAATCCCGAGCCGGGTTCTTTCAAGTAAAAACCAGGCACCAAATGCCAGGAAAACAGCCAGGTAGAAAAAAGGACTCTGCTTGAAAAGGATTTCACCGACAAAGGGAATGTCTGACAGAAAGGGGAATTCCCAGTTTTGCATCTTGATGCTCAAGGGCTTTCCCACGTAGGGCTTGCCCAGCATGCCCGACAGCCCAAGGCCCAGCATGGTCAGTGCCAGGCCGGAAACCACCTGGTTGGCCTGCAGTGTGACCGATGCAAAGCTGTGGATCAGGGAAAAAATCATTCCGACTATAAGTGCAGCCAGGACCCCGACCCAGGGATGGCCCGTGTTATAGGTGACCATGAATGCCACGACCGCGCCAACGGCCATGACCCCTTCCACCCCGAGATTCAGTATGCCGGATCTCTCACAGATCACTTCACCCACAGTGGCAAGCAACAGGGGGGTTCCGGCAACCAGTGTTCTGAACAGTACGGATACGATGATATCTTCCATCAGGATGCCCCCTGTGTCTGCTTTGAGAATTGAATGGTTACTTTATGCTTCAGGAAATAATCTCCCATGATCAGGAACACCAGGAGGGTTCCGTTGACAATTTCCACGGTGGCGGCCGGCAGTCCGAGGGATATCTGGATCGCATCTCCCCCTACCAGGATGCCGGCAAAAAAGATGCCTGAAAAAATGGCGTACAAGGGGTTGAGTTTGGCCAGCCAGGCCACGATGATGGCGGTAAAACCGTATCCGGAGGAAAGTGACGCCGGATATCCCAGGTATTTATGGATACCGGCCATCTCACCGACGCCGGCAAATCCGGCCAGCCCGCCGCTGATGGCCATGAGGATCATGGATGTCTTTAAAAAGTCGATGCCGGCATATTTCCCGGCATCCGGGTTCTCGCCCACCACCCGGGCCTCATAGCCGAACCGGGTTTTATAAATCAGGATGGTCAGGATGACGGCGGACACCAGTGCCAGGATCAATGTGGCATAATGGATCCGTGAACCGGGTATCAAACCGAGGATGGCGGATTCCGGCAGATTGTCCGTGCCGGGGAACCCGAACCGGGTTTTGCCTTTCCAGGGGCCGACAATGAGCATGGTCAGGAATTCAGCGCAGATATAGTTGAGCATCAGGGTGCAGATGACTTCGTTGATGCTGTACCGGATTTTTAGTATGGCCGGAATAATCCCCCACAAGGCCCCGCCGATGAACCCGGCCAGGAACATGAGGGGGACAATCAGGTAGGAGGGCAGGTGAGGCCCTATGTTCAGACCGATCCAGCTTGAAAACACGGCGCCCATCAGCAGCTGTCCTTCAGCACCGATGTTCCAGAATTTGGCCCGAAATGCCAGGGTCAGTCCCGACCCGATAAGGATCAGCGGAATGGCCTTGGTAATGGTTTCCTTAAACCCGTACATGGATCCGAAGGATCCTGAAAAGATTTCCGAGATGGCAAAAATGGGGTTGACCTTGTTGAGCAGAAAGATGAGGCTGATGGCCAGAAGGCCGGCTGCCAATGACATGATATTGGCTGCCAGGGAGCGCAGCCCAGTGATGTGATCTCTGTCTGTTATCCGTATCTTCATGGTGTGTCCTGAATATCTATCCTTTTGGTGCCGGCCATGAGCATGCCGATATCACAGAGCCGGGGGTCATCCGCATCCAGAATGCCGGTGAATTCACCGTCAAATATCACGGCCACCCGGTCACAAAGTTCGAAAATTTCTTCTAAATCTTCGGAAAAGAGCAGGATGGCGCTTCCCTGTCTGCGCAGATCAAGCAGCTGCTTCCTAAGGTATTCCGTTGCACCGACATCCAGGCCGTAGGTCGGGTGGGAGGCCACCAGCAGGGCAGGCTGGTCACTGGTTTCCCTGCCCAGGATCAGTTTTTGGATATTGCCGCCGGACAGGTTTTTGATCTCGGTGTTAATGGTGTGCGCCGCAACCTTGAAATCCTTAACCAGGGCTTTGGCATGATCTTTTACCCGGGGGTACCGGATAAACATCCGTTTGGAAAATTTGTCAAGGTGGTGCTGTTTGAGGATGGCGTTGTCATAGAGGTGCAACCCCGGTGCAATGCCGAACCGGATTCTCTCTTCCGGTACGTGGGACACCCCTTCATCATAAATATGCCGGGGGGATTTGTTGGTGATATCCTTATCTGAAATAAGGATTTCACCGGATTCGGCTTCGCGGATCCCGGTGATGGTTTCTGCAAGCTCCCGTTGACCGTTTCCGGCCACACCGGCTATTCCGAAAATCTCATTGCGGTACAGAGAAAAGGAGATATCCTTAACTGCCATATTCCCTTTGTCCCCGAGTATATTCACCCGGTCGACCGTCAGGACCTTTTTTCCCCGTTCAATTTTTTCCTTGTTGATATTAAATATGACATCCCGGCCCACCATCATCCGGGCCAGGGCTTTTTTATCCGTGTCTGAAGTATCTGCATGACCGACAATCTCTCCTTTCTTAAGGACGGTGACCCGGTCGCAGATCTGTGTGATTTCATCCAGCTTGTGGGAAATGAAAATAATCATGTGGCCGTTTTTCTTCATGGCCTCAAGTATGGAAAAGAGTTCGGCAATTTCCTGGGGGGTCAATACGGATGTGGGTTCATCCAGGATGAGGACATCTGCGCCGTTCAGAAGTGCCTTGATGATCTCGACCCGCTGTTGCTCTCCGGCAGACAACTGCCAGATCTTTTTCTCAAAATCGATGGAAAAATTAAATTCTTTTGAAAAGGCTTCTACCTTTTTTCTGATACTGACCTTGGGAAAGAAAAAAGGGGTGTCCTTATACCCCAGTGCAATGTTCTCAATGACCGAGTGATTCTGGACCAGCATGAAGTGCTGATGGACCATCCCAATACCATGGCTGATCGATTCTAAAGGGTTGTGGATCCTGATGTTTTTCCCGTTGATGCGGATATCGCCGGAATCAGGCTGGTACAGCCCATAAAGGATATTCATCAGGGTGGTTTTTCCGGCCCCGTTTTCACCTAAAAGGCCGAGGACTTCCCCGGATTCCACGTGAAGATTGATGTTTTTATTGGCAGGGATTCCGTGGAAAGACTTTGAAATGTCTACCATTTCAAGACGTTGGATTTTTTTCATTGTGCTCCTGCACAAACGCACCGGGGAAGAATTCCCCGGTGCGTTTTAACCATAGTGAACTAAGGGTTAGTTGGTGGGGATATCGCCGACCACACCATCCACATAGTACATGATGCTCAGCAGGTCTCCCTTGGAGGCCCTTTCACCCTTTTTAATTCTCAGTTTACCCTTGTTGTCCTTGATCGGACCGGTGAACGGATCAAACACATCCACACCCTGCTTCATCTGGTCATAGCGTTTCATGATCAGGTCATAGGCAGAGAGGGAACCCAGATCGGGGGTATCGATCTTGTATGCTTTGAGCTCATCCACGAATTTTGGATTGATGGGGGCATCAAAGTTACCGCCCAGCAGTGCGGCCTTTTCCTTGGCCAGCCACCAGATATCTTCATTGCTCCAGGTATCGTTGTAGATATCTTGAAGGATCTTGACATACATGCCGCCCCAGTCCATGAGCTGACCGGAAACCACCGAGTCTTCACCATACGGCTGCATGGCACTGTAGTGGGCAAACGTATAGATCTGTTTTCCTTTTTCAGAGTGTTCCTGACCCACTTCAATCACGGCCGGGGTGTCTTCGGTAAATGCCAGTGTGTCACAGCCTTCGGCAATCAGTGCTTCGGCAGCTTCTTTGGCCTTGTCCGGTCCGTACCAGGCGTAGATCCATTTGACATGAACCTCAGCCTTGGGATTGGCGGCTTTAATACCCAGTGCATAGGCGTCAATGTGGCGGATCAGTTCCGGGATGGGGAATGCAGCAACATATCCGATCTTGTTGGTCTTGGTCAGGGCACCGGCCATGAGTCCGTTCAGGTAGTACATCTGGTAGAGGTCGCCAAAGTATGTTCCCACATTTTCAAGGCGCTTGAAACCGGAGCAGTGCATGAACTTCTTGTCCGGATACCTGCTGCCTGCAGCAACCGTATCTTCCATGTAGCCGAAACTGGTGGTGAATACCACGTCACACTTCTGTTGCTGGATCAGGCGATCGATGATCCGGGCGCTGTCGGACTCAGGTACGGACTCAACAATGACACTCTCGAGCCAGGGCAGCTTTTTCTCTGCATACAGGCGTCCGAGATCGTGAGCATGGGACCATCCATAGTCACCTACCGGGCCGACATAGATGAAGCCGGCTTTGAGCTTATCTGCCGCATTTGCGGTGCCGTTCATCTGGGGCACCAGGCCTAAACACAGGAAAAATAATAACAAAGGAAAGACAAAAAATCTGGTTTTCATTCTTTTAACTCCTTTTAGAATCTGGTTTTTATGAAATTTGTGAATCATACGATAATATATCGTTCTCCGTCAACCACAATGAATCGAAATTTTAACCTGATTCTGATGAACTGATTGGCGGCGGATTTGGTATTATCCATTTTTTTCAATGGGTTCGGAAAATTTTTGTCGACACCGCCCATAAAATATGATTCAATAATTACTTTTATATTGAGAACCGCCTAATATTGATGAGGTATTCATGACGGATATAAAAAGCATTCTGCAAAGCAGCGAGCTGTTCAAAGACCTGGCGGACCAGGACCTTGGCGCCCTTGTTTCAATGTGTGAGAAGAGAATGGTCCTGGCCGGGGACCCCCTTGCTCAGCCGGGTCATGAAGCGGAATTTTATTATGTCCTTATCCGGGGGGTGCTGATGATCGCCATGGCCGATGACCGTGCCCTGGTTCTCGCTACCCCGGGAGATTTTGCCGGACTGGAACTGGCATCTGAAAAGGGAAAATACATATCCACACTCACGGTACTTGAGGATGGCGAAGTAATGGCTGTTCCAAGGGCTGAATTTCTTGAATTGATAAGATCGGCACCGGAGGCGGGACAGACAATCCTTAACGCCTGGTTAGCCTGTATCGACAGGCAGGCTTCCTTTTTGTCCCCTGGCGATTCAACGCTTGAAACAGTGTAGGTCACACGAAAGGAGATGATTTGTACGGTTTAGAAGCCATACAGGCACATAATGGATGGGCCGTTGCGGTTGTGGGAATCACCATTGTGTTCACCGGCCTGGTAGTGTTGTCACTGATCATATCCCAGCTTCATAAGGTGCTGGATTTTATTAGCAACCCCAATAAGTTTGAAGTATTCCGGCCGGCCAATGTTGAGCCGGCTGACAAGAAGGATGAACCGGTTGAAGAGGTGCCGTCCTTTACGGGTGCACAGATGGAGACCGCAAGGCAGTACCGGATGCTGGCGCGCACCCTCGAAGATGAGTTCCTGCTACCAAAACTGCTGAACCTTGCCGTGATCAGCGGGGTTGACAAACCCCATGCCAATCTGGGCCTTCTGGTCAGGGCCGGTGTGATTACTCCGGACGGGCAAGGTTTTTTTCAATGGAACCAGGACGCATTTGATCGAATCATTTCATAACCTCATATAGAGAATACGACTTATGGATGCATTATTTTTAGAGTTTTTTCAGAATACCGGTTTTTATCTGTGTGATTACCGTTACATCATCATGATTATCATCGGGTGTATCTTCATCTACCTGGGGATCGCCAAGCATTATGAACCCCTGCTCCTTGTGCCCATTGGATTTGGTATGCTGGTGGGGAATATACCGATTTTCAAAGGTTTGGGCCTCGGGATCTATGAAAGTAACTCCGTACTTCACTATCTCTATTTCGGTGTGACCCAGGGGATCTATCCGCCCTTGATATTTCTGGGTATCGGGGCCATGACCGATTTTTCAACGCTTTTGGCCCGACCCGTGCTGATGCTGTTGGGTGCTGCAGCACAGGCCGGTATCTTTATCACCTTCATCGGTGCCCTGGCCCTGGGCTTCGCACCTAATGAAGCGTCGGCCATCGGTATTATCGGCGGTGCAGACGGCCCTACCGCCATCTTTTTAACCGCTAAACTGGCCCCAAGATTGATCGGACCCATCGCTGTGGCTGCCTATTCTTACATGGCACTTGTGCCGGTGATCCAGCCGCCCATCATGAAACTGCTGACATCCAGAGAGGAACGCCTGATCCGAATGGAAGAGCCCAGGGAAGTCTCCAAAAAGGAAAAAGTGATATTCCCGATCGTGGCTTTTCTGCTGTGCTGCTTCCTGGCACCGGCTGCATTGCCGCTTCTGGGTATGCTCTGTTTCGGCAACCTGCTCAAAGAAGCGGTGGTAACCGAGCGCCTTGCCGTGGCGGCCCGGAACGCCATCATCGATACCGCCACGATCCTGCTGGGCCTGACCGTGGGTGCCAGTACCCAGGGGGATGTGTTCCTGACCGGTTCTTCCGTCAGGATTTTTGTCCTGGGTGCCTGCTCTTTTGCCATTGCCACAGCCTGCGGCTTGTTGTTTGCCAAGCTCATGAACCTGTTTTTGAAAACAAAGATCAATCCGCTGCTGGGCGCTGCAGGTGTGTCTGCCGTACCTGACTCTGCAAGGGTGGTTCAGCATGTTGGTCAGCAGGAGGATCCGACCAATTTCCTGCTCATGCACGCCATGGCACCCAATGTGTCCGGCGTGATCGGATCGGCCATTGCCGCGGGTGTTCTCTGGAGCCTGATGGCTTAGGCGGGGGTCTCATGATCGGAAGCGGTTGACACCGTTCCCGGGGTTCAGTGGGCAATTTTATCCAATACACGGGATCGAAATTGTGAGATCATGTGTGCCATGGACAGGAAACACACCACATATTCCTTTGGAGGGCTGAAGGCAGGATCTGCGCGTAACCGGACCAGTTTCAGGCGGGTGCCCGAGTTGGATAACCTGGAGGTGCTCCACGCCCTTTATACCAACCAGAGCTTTTCACCGCATTACCATGACGGGCATGTGATCGGGGTGATTGAGAACGGGGCCCTGGGCTTTGATTACCGCGGTGAAAAACTGGTGGCCTCTGCCGGTCAGATCAACATCGCCGATCCCGGTGAGGTACACAACGGATTTTCCGTGACCGACCACGGGTGGCAGTACCGAATGTTCTATCTGCCTCCCGGGTATCTTGAAAAGATGTGCCGCGATATATCGGGTCATGCCCAAGGAACGGTATTCTTTAAAAAGGGCGTCATTCAGGATCAGGATTTTGCCTTAACGTTACAGCGGCTACACATGGATTTCTGCTGCAGGGAGGTTTCCCTTCTCGAACTTCAGTCCAGATTCCTGAGGGTATTTGCATCTTTTGTGTCCAGACACACCCGGCCCGGTGTAACTCTGCCCGATGCCGGACAGGAGAAGAGAGCGGTCACCCTTGCCAGGGATTACATCCACAACCACTTCGACAGCAACATATCCCTGGACGATCTGAGTGCCTGCTCCGGGCTGAGCCGTTACTATTTCCTGCGGGTTTTCCAGCACCATACCGGGTTGACACCCCATGCTTACCTGAACCAGATCCGGTGCTCCCATGCCAAATCCATGCTGGATAACGACAAGTCCATATCACAGGCAGCATTGGATACCGGATTTTTTGATCAGAGTCACCTGAACCGGGTATTCAAGAAAATTTACGGCATCACTCCCGGGCAGTACCGCAATTCCATCCAAGACTCAAACCAATAGTCATGTCATAACACGGAAGGTTATCCCAATTTAAAACAAGGAGGAACATTCCCGTGTTTCAAATATCAGCGTATCTCAATCTGAGTCTGGCCATGATCATTGTCGGCAGTTCAGTGGTATTCGGAAAAATTATAACAGAGGCTTTCCCGGTTTTCCTGGCATCAGGCCTTCGTTTTTCCATTGCATCACTGGCCATGATACCGTTTCTTGTCCGCTCCCGCTCCCGCCTGATGGCCATCCACCACCGTGAATATATCAAAATCATGGCCATGGCCGTGGCCGGGCAGTTTGTATTCACCTTTCTTCTCCTGCTGGGTCTGAGGTATACCAGCGGTATAGAGGCTGGAATTATCACCAGTACATCCCCTGCATTCATGGCTGTGATGTCATGGGTTTTTTTCAGGGAAAAAACATCCAGGCGTCAGTTTTCAGGGATCCTGCTGGTCATTACAGGTATGGTGGTGATCAATGTGTGGCCCCTGCTGACCCGCAGCACCCTTTCCGGGTTCCATATCTGGGGGAATCTCTTGATCCTGGGAGCGGTTCTGGGTGAAGCCGTTTTTTTACTCATGAGAAAGCAGATCGATCCCGATATTTCAGATATGGAGCTGACCGGCCTGCTCTGTGTGGCCGGGTTGATCCTGTTCCTGCCCTTTTCACTCTGGCAGGCTGTATCCTTTGATTTCACATCGGTCAATGCAGACGCCTGGGTCTCCATGGCATATTTTGGCGCCATATTTACTGTACTGGCCTACCTCTTCTGGTTCAAAGGGGTCTCCCGGGTGTCGGGTAATATTGCCGGTGCGTTTACGGCGATCATGCCGGTGAGCGCCACCCTGCTGTCCATCCTGTTTTTGGATGAGTCCCTGACCCTGGCCAGCACCATTGGCGGGGTCATGATCATCGGTTCGATTTTCATGATGTGCCTTCCCTCAAAACGGGAAGGCGCATGGAAATCAGAAGAGCAACCGGCCGCTTAATCCAGGAGAAGATTCATCCACGGCATGGGGTCCCCGCATTTGATCCGGATATCGTCAAATTCGACGGTATCGGTCTCGCCGGCCGTGTCATAGGCTTTCACACCGACAGCACCAGTGGCCAGTGAGGTGTCCGTATAGGTCCCGAGCAGGGTATCATTGCAATAGAGGTTGAAGGTGCTGCCTTGGGCCTCCACCCGTAATGTATTCCATACACCCAGCCCGGAAAGGATGGCCGGATTGGATGTCCAGTCGGTGATCATGTAATAGACCCCGGCCACATATTTGTAAAACATGAATGATCCGTTGGAATGGATGTTGAATACATAGGCATTCTGGTTCTCAGTGCCGTTGGATGACCTGAAATAGAGACCCATGGAAGCATTGCCATTACCCTGGGTTTTACGGACCCTGGCCTCATAGATGAAGTCGGTCTGCGGGGCGTTGTAGTAGCTGAATCGTGTGGTGCTGATCTGGGGTTGCGTACCGGTCATTCGGTAGACGCCTCCGGTCACCGACCAGGTACCGGAACCGTCATTGATCCAATTGTAGGCAGACCCGTCATTGAGGCTTTCAATCCTCGGAGAGCAATGACCCACGGAAAATGCCCGGGGGACATTGATATAGGTTGAGGGATCGCCGTAAAGGTTGAAATCATAGTGGTTCATCAACCGCGTGTTGTAGATGGTGTTGTTCAGGGTGCTGAACTTGGCAGTGTAAAGGGCCTGACCGGCCGGCTGGTTTTGGGTCAGCCGGTCGGCAAATTCGTACCCCATGCCTGAATTGGTTGAACTGCCGTCAAAATCGCCATATCCCACGCCGGTGTTGAACCAGGATACCCGGGTGGCTGAGACCGTGCCGATACCGCCCTGTTTGAGTATGGCATAGGCCAGGTTGCCGGCGTTTTCCGGGTAGGCATTGTTACATGAACATTGAAAGGTAAAGGCGGGCTGCATGTCATTCAATGAACCGGCCTGGGATGAATCAAACAATGTGCCGTCAAAACATTCATCAGGCCCGACAACTGCAGTGGTCTGGCTGCCGTGGCCCCACCAGAGGACCAGGCCGAAATTACCGGATGCCCATCTGTCGCGGACCACGGTTCCACCACGGAGTTCTTCATTGCTTTCATAAATGGAATCTGCCGGAGGCAGGGTAGAGCAAGAACTGCCGCCCTGCTGGTACTGGGTATAAGAGGAGTATTTCCGGGAGTTGAGAAAATCATGCTTCATCTGCTCTGCCAGGGGGGCACCGTCATAGCTGAGTTTTGAAAAACTCATGGGCAGCAGGGCATGTTCCCGCCAATGCACATCATTCTGGATTTCATAGGCAATGATCTTGTCAAGAATGCTGTCCAGGGTAGCCGTATCACCGCTATAAACAGGTATCCGGCCGACCCACACCTCCATGGCAAAGTCAACTCCGCCAAATGCGTCATAGTCACTCCACTCACCAAACAGCTGGTCGTCATCCCTGTCCCAGTCGCCGGTAAGATCGGCATAAAATCCGTCGGTCGGGGACTCCTCGTAAATACTTTCGCCTGAGCGCGGCCAGCACATCTTCATGGGGATATCTTCATTCACTCCGGCAGACTCATAAGGGGTCGGGTCACCGATCAACAGAACATATCTGATCTGGTATCCCAAGTAATTGTTGATCAGCCACTGCCTGATTTTTTCTGCACGATGGTTGGGGGCCTGACCGGTCAGGCCGTCAAAATCGCTCTCCGTGATCACGAGAACAGAGTGACCCCGGCTCTGCTTGTGAGAGATGAAGCTGGCCAGCCGGGTACTGCCGCTCACAATGGTGCTGGTGGTGATGATCACATAATCAAAGGTTTCTGCGGCCCCGGGCGGATCGATGAAATTACCGGATTCCGGGACCCTGACGTGATAATCAGGGGTGCCTGCGGCATCGGTGCCGGAGGATGTATACCAAGCCTTTGCCTCGTTAAAATTGTCAAACATCTCAGGGGCGATCCCATCCATGACCTTGTCATTCAAAACCGGTCCAGAGGGTTTATCCCCGGTTCGATCAAACGTTAAAATCAATGTCATCTGTTCAAGCCGCAGGATTTTCCCTGAAACCGGGTGATATTGAACCGGGTAGACCCGGATTCTGGCAAAGGCCCATTTACGCATTTGGGAATAGGGCAGTTTTTCTGCAAATGCGCTTGGAAATGCAGCATCGGTGCTGTAAACATCCTGGTTTTTTCCATCCGCTATATGTGAATTGCCTGCCCAGGAAAGTACGGGGCTGCTGCCTGTACCGGACCGGTCCGGCGCTGCAGGCGCGATGTGAAATTTTCCGTCTATCTCAATGGTTTGAATATCAGTCAAAGACAGGTCAAGGCTGTCCCATTCAATATCGGGCGGCACCAGCAGGTTTAACACCTTTGAGGGGATGGCGGGGTTCCCGGGAAGTTCACTCATATGGTAACCCTCCAGGGACAGGCGGGTTGAGCCTGAAACACCTGTCGTGGTTGACAGGGTACCCGGTGTGATGGGAATAGTGATCTGTTCCGCATCGGCGTGTTCCAATGAAAGTATAAGCAGCAGGATAACCAGGCAGAAGTAACCGATGATCCGTTTGTGATGATTCATGACAGGGTGTTTCACGCTGAGCCTCCTTGATGGGAATCGTTTGCGCATACTGCGAAGTTGCCCCTAATCTATCTAAGAGCGCATGGAATGTCAATTGATTGTTAGATCCGCCAACCCTCTGCCAAGGGGCACGGGGTGCAGATAAAAGGATTGACAAAACAGGTGAGAAGGCATTTAATTTCCCTAAGTTTGATATCAATCCCGGGAGGAGTCATGAAAAAACGGTTCCAAATTATCGTGGTACAGGCTTTTACAATCCTGGCCATTCTGGCAATCGCAGCGGCGCCCATGGTGTGTGCCGCGGACAAAGGGATATCATTAAGCCGAAGCGGACACGCGGGGGTGTTAGTGTCGCCTTTGCCCGACACCTATCCGATCATGCAGCCGGATCATGACACCCTCATGGAATGGATCAGGGATTATGAGGCGGCAGTGCCCATGTCAACGGAAACCCTGAACGTGCCGTTACCGCCCCAGGGTGCCAGAAGTCTTCTCAGTTATCTGACCTATACCCCCTCCCAGAGAAACCAGGGTTCATGCGGAGATTGCTGGGCGTGGGCCGGCACCGGTGTGATGGAGATCGATCTTAATATGAATGAGCAGGTTGCAGACCGGCTGTCCGTTCAATTCATCAACTCCTGTTTTACAGGCAGCTATGCCTGCTGCGGCGGCAACTTGACCGATGTCAGTGATTTTTATACCACCAATCCTGTGGCGCTGCCTTGGGCAAATAGCAATGCCCCTTTTGCCGATGCCAACCGGACCTGTAGTTCCGGTTTTTCCATCGTCACCTGCAATGCCATTAACACCAGTCCGAACTACCCCATTGATGCTATGTCAGTGTCCAGCATCTCCACCCGTTATCTGTCACAGGCAGCAGCCATCGCCAATATCAAAGCGGTCCTGGATGCCGGCAAAGCAGTGTGGTTTGCATTTTACCTGCCGGATGATACTTCATGGAACGCATTTTACAATTTCTGGAACAACCAGGCAGAAACAGCGTTATGGGATCCTGATCCCTATTGCGGGCAAAGCTGGGTCACTGATGAGGGCGGAGGCCATGCCGTGCTCTGTGTGGGGTACAATGATAATGACCCGAATCCCGCCAATCATTACTGGGAAATAGTCAATAGCTGGGGGACCGCCAACGGCGGCAGGCCGAACGGTATCTACCGGATGAAGATGGATATCGATTACAGCTGCATTTTGGGGTATGGTTCCGGCACGTTGACCGCGCTTCAATGGCAGACCCTGAATGTGGACTGGGGAACCGTAACCGCAGATCCGGGTGAATGCACCCTGGTCAGCGACGGCAGTTTTGAAAACGGCCCGCCCCCTTCCAGTGCATGGACTGCATGGGGAAATACAGTGTGCGGCGGCCCCATTACTGATCCGACAGTATCCTGGTCCATCCCGGCGTATCATGGGACCTATGCCTCATGGTTCGGCGGGTACTGCAACAATACAGACCCGGTCAGCAGCTATGTTCAGCAGAGTATCCAGGTGCCTGCGGATGCATCCATACTGACCTTTTATGCAAATTATTACCGGGTCGACAGTGATGACCCGGCTGCACCGGATTATCTGTGGGTCAAAGCGGATGGCACGACCATCTTTACCAGGGAGTTGAAAACAGCCAACAACACCTACCCCAACTGGATCCGGGAAGTGGTCGACATCTCTGCCTACCGGGGACAGACAGTGACACTCCGGTTCGAAGTGGGCAGTGCAGGAACCGATACCGGCAATGCCCTGGTCGATTATATCGAAATTTGTACAACCTCCGGTCATGCCATGCCATGGATGAATCTGCTGCTGGAATGATCACCGGAGTTCCAACACACATGGGGGCCTGACAACCCGGGTCAAATTCAGGTCTGCTTTTGGATTTTTTCCAAAAGTGTCTGGTAGGCATTGTTCAATTCGATAAATTCCTGGTGGGACCCTCCGGTATCCGGGTGCCGGGTAGATGCAATCTTTCTGTAAAGCCGGGTGAGTGCCCTGCGGCTCAGGGTGGACAACTCCTCCTTGGTCAGATTAAACACTGCCAGAGATTCATCCATGGGCATCTGCTTTTCAGGCCGGGGCTGCTGTTTGAAAAAGCGGTGGCGGAAAATGAAATCCTGGGCCATTTCATCCAACAGCTTGGTGTCGGCATACTGGCCGTCAAAAAAAAGGTACACATATCTTACCAGATAGTTGTCAAGCCATGCGCTTTCCTTGAACAACTCCCGGTTGATCCGGCAGATCTGTTCGAGGAAATGGGTTTCTACTTTTTCCTGATCCAGTACGTGGGGCATGGATTTGGCCATGAAACTCTGAAAGAATCGCTGGAGATCAAAAATCGTGTAGATGTAGGATTTGAGTTCATGGGGTTTTAAGATGCCTTCCTGTGCAAGGAAACCCTGCTCGATTTCATCCCTGGATTGATGGACCAGTTTTTTAAACAGCAGGGCCGGCATTCTTTCCAAAGGGCCCTGGTTCATATTGCCGAATTTAAGGAAATGAACCCTTCGCTTGTCAAACGGGTGGGCTTTGGACAGGATGACCAGCTTTTCTTTTCTGCTCAGGCGTCTGAATGTACCGGAAGAACGCGAACTTTTGCGAAAATGTTCGGTGGCAGACCGGATCCGCTGATCTACAAAGGGCCAGAATATCTCTTCCAATTCGTCTGATGAACACTCAAGGCCTTTATCCCGTATGGATTTGGAGACAGCAGGATCGACATAAAATGAATTGCCCCCAGGGTAGAGAATGAGCCGCCCGGGGTCCGGCCCCACGTCGTACAGATCTCTTGACAGGTATTCATCATTTTCCGGGTAGGATTCACGAAGGACATAGCTGATGCCGTCCCTGTTTCGTTTCAGTGCAAGGTACATGGCATCAGTAGGTCAGGGTATCCAGAAATTCGAGATGGTAATCCCGGGAGCCCAGACCCAAATCCATGGCATACTGGAGCTGGTGTTCCCAGTCCAC
>QZLA01000067.1 GCA_004796375.1 Desulfobacteraceae bacterium | reverse complement strand
CGGTCACCCAGAGTGAGACCCTGGACATCTCCGATCTGAATCCGGAGTTTGCCCAACCTGCTGATTACTCCCTTGGTTTGCGATACAGCAACGTTGCGCCGCTGGTCAACGGCGAAATGGCGATTGACCCCGAGTTGACCGCACCCTCAGGCAATGAATTGTTTCTGGTCCAGTTCTGGACCCTTCCGCAGCCGGAATACCGGGAGCAGATCGAAGCCCTGGGCGGCCTGATCTACAGATTTGTCCCCCCCCAATCCTTCATAGTCAGGATGAGTGCTGATGAGGCACAGCAGGTTGAACAACTGCCCTTTGTCAGGTGGATGGATGAATTTCACACAGCCTACAAACTGGATGAATCGATCATCAGTGCCCACAGCCAGGGTCTGGCGTTTGTTGAAAACGCAAAAGAGGGGCTGGGTGAATTTGCCACCCAAAATGAGTATTCCATCGAAGTATTTGAGCGTGCCGGAAATGCCCCGGTGGTCGCCCCGCCTGCAGAAAGAAATGATGATGGAACAATCTCCCCTGCGCCGCGGACTCACACCCTCCGGGCTTCCGGCGGCCTGGGCCAGCAGGAGTTGGTTAAAGAGGCCATTGAAGCAATGGGGGGCAGCGTCAGGGTGACATCCCCGGGCGGATTCCGCATGCATGCCCACCTGACCATGGACCAGGTCTTAAAAGTGGCCCGGATGAATGAAGTTCACTTTATCGAGCCCTGGGGATTTGGCGGCCCGGATATGAATATCGTCAGGGATATCGGAGGGGCAGACCATATCGAAAGCACACTGGGGTTCACCGGAGAGGGCGTGAGAGCAGAAGTATTTGATACTGAGGTGCGGGTGACCCATACCGAATTTACCTCCCTTGTACCCATCCTTCACAGTGACAATGCCGGAGAAGTATGGGCACAGAGACACGGGACTTCGGTTTACTCCCACATGTTTGCCCGGGGCGCTGATGCAGATGCACGCGGCTTGCTCCCGGATGCTGATGCGGGTTATTTTTATGACTACAGCGAATGCACCCAGTGGGGAGGAAGTGACACGCGACTGCAGATCGCCAACGAATTGAAAGGCTTCAATGTGGTGCTGCAGACCTCGAGTGTGGGAACAGCCCAGACCAAGTCCTACACCACCATTTCCGAAGAGATGGATGATATGCTGTTCCAAACCGGATTGCTGCACATGCAGTCCCAGAGCAATGAAGCCACCGCCTCAAATGGCTCTTCCGCACAGATGTCGAGGCCCCATGCCTGGGCGAAAAACATCGTGTCTGTGGGTGCCGTGTGCCACTACGACACTGCGACCCGGGACGATGACACCTGGGTGGACAAGGTGTGGGGTGACGGGGCCAGCGTGGGACCGGCCGCAGACGGCCGCATCAAGCCGGACCTGAGCTTTTTCTATGATTATACCTGGGCTGCCAAAGACGGCAGCGATACTGCCTACCGGGAATTCGGCGGCACCAGCGGTGCCACGCCCTCTGTGTCCGGATATATGGGCATCTTCCACCAGATGTGGCATGAGAATATCTGGGATGGTACGGGTGAATTAACTTCCGGTGTAGGTACGGTTTACAGCAACCGGCCCAAACCCATGCTGGCCAAGGCTGCTCTGATCAATACCGCTTTCAGGTATGAGTGGACACCAGGCAGTGCCAGGAACGCCACCGGCAGCATTGACAGATATGTCCAGGGGTGGGGTATGCCGGACATGGAAAACCTGTATGATCTTCGTGATAAAACGTTTTTTGTGAATGAGTCCTGTGTTCTTGCCCAGGGCCAGAGCAAGACACACCTGATTCGCGTGGAAAACGATGAGCCCTGGCTGAATGTCACCATGTCATACCTGGACCCGGCCGGCACCACCAGTGCACTCCAGCACCGGATCAATGACCTGTCTTTGAAAGTGATTTCACCCAGCGGTACCGTTTACTGGGGAAATAACGGGCTGCTTGATGACAACACCTCCACATCCGGCGGGTCTGCCAACACAAAGGATACCGTTGAAAATGTGTTTATCCCGAATCCTGCAACCGGACGGTGGACGGTTGAAATCCATGCCACCACTGTGGTCCAGGATTCTCATTTGGAAACCTCGGCAACGGATGCCGATTATGCACTGTGGGTAACCGGGGGGGTTGAATCCGGATCACTCAAGACCACCTACCGGGACGGTAACCAAAATGATGGGGCCATGTTCGATATCACAGCAGAAAGAAATATAAAAATCACAGGGTTTGACATTCACCACTCCAGTTCAAGCGCTGTCACGGTGGAGGTATACACTACACCTGGCGGATATTCCGGCAAGGAGGGAAATGCAGGTGAGTGGACCCTTCTTGGAACCGATACGATCACACCCAACCGCACCGGTGCTGCGACATTCATCGATGTCGGGGGACTCCAGGTAAAGGCGGGACAAACCTATGGCATTTACATTACCGACACAGGCGCAGCGTCGGGGTCCCTGCTGTATACAAATGGCAGCGAAATCTTTGACAATGACGAAATACGGATAAATACCGGAGCAGGTGTGGCGTATCCGTTTGGTACAGCCTTCTCTCCCAGGTCCTTTAATGGATCCGTGTACTATGATGTCCTGCCGCCGGATGAAACCGGTCCGTTTGCCTTTTCCATCCAATCCAACGGCGATGACCGGCTCTACCGGATCAACCTGCACACCGGCTTTGCCACGCCCTTGGGTGATCCCATGGGATTTGGGGATGCCGAAGGTCTGGCATATGGTCCTGGTGACACCCTGTATGCCGTTGGTGGTTACATTGATCAACTGTGGAATGTCACCTCTCCACCCGGCGCATTGATTGGATCCACCGGTTCTCGGGATGGCGCAGATGCAGGGCTGGACTATTACAACGGCCACCTTTACAATGTCAATAGTACCGGTCCGGCATCCACCCTATACCGGATCAACCCGGACACCGGTGTCGCAAATCATGTCGGAACTGGTAATTATTTTCTGGATGGCCTGGCCATCCGCAGCGATGGGGTGACATTTGCCACTGACTTTATCCACACGGATTCCCTATACCAGATCAATCTGAATACCGGCAGTGCCGCGCTCGTGGGCTCCCTTGGAATAGGTGACGTCAATGACATGTCCGGGTTGGCTTTTATCGGTAGCACCCTGTATGCCATCACCAGTGCCGGTCATTTATACACCATTGACACCACTACAGGCGGGGCAACGTTTGTAGCCGATATCACCATAGATGGATTCGCCCCCGCAGGTGGCTGGGAAGGGCTGGCCATTCCGCCCGGCCTGGCTGCCGCACCCATGAAACTGCAAGATTTTGAAGAAACCTACAGCCACACCACCCAAACCCGAGGGTACTGGTTTACGGCTCCCACCGATTTTATCATCAATGGTCTACGCGTGCCGGATGAAGCCAGGGCTGGAATCCAGAACGTTGAAGTTGTCCGGTTTGAGAGCCCACCGCCTGTCGCGGGCAGCAGCGTGGCATCTGCCCTGGATGTAACAGGATCTCCTGAACCGCCAAACCTTGGTACCAATAATTTTGATTCCCTGTTCCGCAGGGTGGGTGTGGAAAGCAACAGCATCATACCCACAGCCATCCCGGTCCGTGAAGGGGATGTTATCGGCATCATCGGCGCTGCGGGTAACACCTTCATGCGGAATTCCTATGCCGCTTCCAATGAGTATAATACCAAAATCTTTGATCATAAAATCAAGATCAAGCGGATGGGCATGCAGCACAACCTTTACAAAACGCCGGCCAGGGAGTTGTGGACCGTGAGTAATGCCAATCCATTCGCCAGGATCGAGCTGTATTATGGTAAAACAGCCGACATATTTCTGGATGCTGATACCCCGGCCACCGGCAGCACTCTGGATACCACGCCATTATCCACAGAATTCGGTACGATCAGTGCGACGGGTACGGTTGAAATCAGAAGTCATACAATTGACCCGGACCTATACCGGGGAGGATCGTCAGGCAGCGTGTTTGATATCGTCAATTCACCTACCTCAGCTTCTGAACTCTTTTTCAACTTCAATGTTGAATCGATCACCTTTCTTTATGGCGGGCATATTGGTGTGATGAATGTAGAAGCAAGGGATAAAAACGGGACGGTCGTGGATTCATTTTACCAGTCGACCACGGATGCTGGGCAACCCGTAGGACCCCAAACCTTGGCCGGAAAAGGGATCCGAAGCCTTTACTGGACAGACCCGGGGTGGAATCATTCTTCAATGGACAACTTGTATATCCTGAAACAGCAGACACCGTTTGTGATCAGTCCTTTTCTGCTCCTGCTGCTGGATGATTAATCCTGTTCCCTGCTCCCGCACACCCGCGGGAGCAGGGCTTTAATCATTTTTTTAACCGCACTATTTGTCAGTGAAAATCAGTTTTGCACCAAAACCGATAAAGATGGCCCCGGCAACTCTCTCCAGCCATCTCTGCATCTTGTTGTAACCGGATGTAAACCGGTTTGAGGAAAACAGGAAAACCACAAAAGAGTACCAGACAAAAGATATCACAACCATTGAACTGATGATTAAAAGACCGGCCCCCATGGGCGGATCTTTGGGCAGGACAGAGGCAAACAGACTGGTCACGAACATGGCAGTCTTGGGATTTGCCAGGTTTGTCACCAGGCCTTTGAGCCAGTTGGTGTAGTGATTTTGGACCCTACTGCATGGTGCTTCCGGATGTGAAACGGTGTTCTTTGAATTCATGATCATCATGATGCCAAGATAAACAATATAGCTTCCGCCTGCGATTTTCAGGGTTGCATACAGCCAGGGCGCTGTAATGAACAGACAGGCAATGCCAAAGTATCCGGCAACCGACCAGATCAGCGTACCCGTGCAGGTCCCCAAAACAATGAATAACCCGGCAAATCGTGAATGCTTCACCGTTGTCTGCGCGGTAATAAAAAAATTGGGCCCTGGCGTCATCACAGCCAATACCCATATGGAAGCCACACTCAGAAGTATTGAATACAGGTTCATTGGTTCAGTCCTTTATTAGATTCATCCTAATGCATACGGCGCATAAACAGTTTAATACACCAACCCGGTTTGACAGTCCATAGCAGACAGGGTAAAACCTGAGACGTGAACCTGAATTCCGGATTCAATCTTTCATGAAAAGGTCTAAACCCGATGATTGATCAGAAACAAGCACTGCTGTCCATTTTCCAGGCCGGGATCAATGCCGTCAATCCATACTCAGCAATCCAGTCTGTTTTGAAAAGAAAAAACAATGATCTGATCTATCAGGTCGAGAAAAAGGTTCGGCATTTATGCCTTGATGACTACAAAAATGTATTTGTCACGGGCTGCGGGAAAGCCGCTGCCCCAATGATCCGCGCCGTTGAATCACTCATTGGAGACCGTATCACCTCGGGTATTGTCAGCACAAAACACGGACATACGGATACCGGATTGTCCGGAAAGATCACCCTGGTCGAAGCCGGGCATCCTGTCCCGGATGAAGCAGGGCTGACGGCCTGCAGGCAATCCCTTGATATGCTGGACAAGGCTGCAAAAGAGGATCTTGTCATCGCCCTGATCTCGGGTGGCGGATCGGCATTGTGGCCGCAGCCGGTTGCTTCGGTCAGCTTTTCCGACAAGCAGCACACCAATGAAATCCTGGTCGGTTGCGGTGCGGATATCCATGAGATCAACTGTGTCCGTTCCCATCTGTCCGGAATCAAAGGCGGGCAGGCGGCAAAGGCTGCCTCTCCTGCAACCGTCCTTGTCCTGGTGATGTCTGATGTGGTGGGGGATGACCTGGGTGTGATCGCTTCAGGACCTTTTGCACCCAGCACCTTCACATATAAGGACGCATTGAAAATTGTTGAAAAATATCACATTGGCTCCAGGCTTCCCAATCCGGTCATCGCACACCTGGAGGCCGGTGCCATGGGGTCGGTATCCGGGCTCCCCCAATCCGGCGCATCCTTTTTTAAGCACACCACCCACCTGTTGTGCGCAACCAATGAGGTGGCTAAAAACGCTGCTGCAAAGCAGGCTGAAAAACTCGGCTATTCACCTGTTATCATAGACGAACCGGTGATCGGTGAAGCACGGCATGCGGCAAAAGAATTATTAAAAACGATCACAAAGCAACACGAAAACTGCCCAACACCGCTGGCAATCATTTCAGGCGGAGAAACAACAGTCACCCTCCCGCAGGTTCATGGAAAAGGCGGGCGGAACCAGGAATTTGCCCTTGCTGTCGCCCTTGAGCTTGACGGGACCAACGGTGTGGCGGTCGGCAGCTGCGGGACAGATGGCAATGACGGTCCCACAGATGCTGCCGGTGCGATTGCAGACGGGTCAACCCTGAAAAGAGCAAAGGCGATTGGTCTTGACGGGAGAAAATTCCTTGAAACCCACGATGCGTATTCCTTTTTTGGCAGGCTCGATGATTTGATCATCACCGGACCGACCAACACCAATGTGATGGATATCCAATGTGCACTGATTGACTGAACATGCTGAAACCACCGGGGCAGCGCGTCATGCACTGCCCCGGTGGTTTATCGGATGGTAAGTGACCATTCAGGTCATTATGGAAGGTTTCCTTCTGTTTAGTGCGCCACTGAGGCCAGGAGGTTGTCAACAAACCATCCCCTGGGATGCTTCTGGCCGGAGGGTAGAATCAAGATTTCAGTTTTACGGTTCTTGTTGCGTTTGTAGATCACGTAGGAATCCTGGCCAATCTCCCTGATGTGCCGGTTGGTGGTCAAAAGATGTTTGTCAGGAGACACCGATACCCTGAACAGTTCCCCCCGCCGGGTATACTCCCGGTAAGTGCCGTCAGTATTCTTGAAATACCGGTGCCCGGTAAATACATCCAGGTAGGATGCGGCTTTTGCGACCGGATTGGGCTCGACTTCACGGATGTATTTATTGGTGGTCAGAAGGTGCAGATGGGGAGAGACCGATACGCGGTAAACCTCTCCCCGCTTGGTGAATTCCATGTATGTCCCGTCAGGGTTTTTCGTGTACTTGTGGCCGGTGGCGATGTCCAAATAGGCGTCACCGGTAGCGGTTTGCCTCTTGCTTTCAAAAGCAAAAGTATTCATTGCGATAGCCAAAATAAAACAAACGATGAAAAAAGTGTTGATGGTTTTCATGATATCCCCCTTTATTTGGTTGTCCTTAATGGATGGGTAAAAACGTTTACTGCCAAGTGCTTATCACATATATCAAGAAGCGTGCCTGGCACGAGAAATTTAAATATTTATAATTATTTCAACATGATAAAAGATATAGGCAAAATCGATGGGCACCAAAAAAGAAGGAAGGATGATATCTTATGATAATAAATTATCTTTTCAGGATACGGATCATGATTTGAGATCATACTTTCTGATCAACACATATATTCTGTTTTTACCCACCCCGAGGATGTCGGCTGCCTGGTCTATATCCCATCCGGTTCGGGACAGCACGGTCGCAAGATAAGCCTTTTCAATACTCTCAAAAAATTGATTTCGCAGGTCTTTCAGGTTCGGTAAGGGTCCCTTGTCAAGAAAGGTGTCTAAAATCGCCTCGATTCCGCCGGTTTGAGCAGATGATTCCGCTTGCCGAACCTCCGGCTCATCAGGCAGGTGTTGCCCGACATAATTCAGCCGGATATGATCAGGCAGTGCAAAAGGATACAGAAATGGGGCATCCGGTTCGTTTTGAATCGCCTGGTCAATGGTATGGACAAGTTCCCTGACGTTTCCGGGCCAGTCATAGGATTCAAGGATCTCAGTGGTTTCAGGCAAAAGGGTTTTTATCGCCATCCCGTGACCTGCACACAATTTTTTTAAATAAAAGTCTGAGAGTTCAGGGATATCCGTTTTACGATCTCTCACGGCAGGAAGTTCAATATGAAACGTCCGGATACGATGGAGCAGATCCTGGCGGAACCGCCCCTTTTTAACCATCCGATCCAGGTCCCGGTTGGTTGCACTGATCAGCCGGAATTGGGATCGTTTCTCCTTTGAACTCCCCACCGGTCTGTAACACCGCTCCTGCAGCACCCTCAGGAAGGCGGCCTGCAGTGAAAACGGCAGCTCACCGATTTCATCCAGAAAAAGGGTTCCCTTGTCTGCGGCAGCGACCAGTCCGTCTGATGCGTGATCCGCGCCCGTAAACGCACCCTTTACATGTCCGAACAGGACACTTTCAGCAAGGGTTTTGGGCATGGCCGCGCAATCGACCACAATGAAATTATCACCTGACAGGCTGCAATTGTCGTGAATCGCCCGTGCAAACACCTCCTTGCCCGTACCGGTCTCCCCGGTCAAGAGGACGTTGGACAGGCTTGATACACACTGGGCCAATTGTTTCAGGCACTTTTTAATCGCCGGACTCTTTCCGACTATGGTCTCTGTCTCCAATATCCGGGGTTTACTCTTGTTTTTAATCTCCCGGTACGCCAGGGCGCGCTCAATCCGGAGAATAATATCCTCCTTTTTCAGAGGCTTGCTTAAATAATCCCAGGCCCCGTTTTTAATGGCAACCTCTGCCCCCTTAAGGCTTCCCACTGCCGTGATGATGATCACCTCCGGCCCGGAAGGAAGCTGACGGATCAGCTGCAGAAGATCAAGGCCGTTCCCGTCCGGCAGGATCACATCGAGAAACACCAGGTCGAACATCCCTGTCTTGATCCGCTCCACCCCTTCATGAAACGTTGCTGCGCAGGACGCCGAATGGTTAAGGCCCTCCACCCGTGCCGAAAGAATATCCCGGATATATTCTTCATCATCAACGATCAATATGTTCGCCATCACCATCTCCGTCTATGATCCTGCGCACTGCTGACACCATGTCTTCGGCAGGTATGGGTTTGTATAACATGGCATTGATGCCCATTTCACAGGCTTTTTCATCATCCATATATTCGCTGAATCCGGTACAGAGAATCACCGGAATTTCAGGGCGGACCCTGCGGATCTCCTGGATCAGGATGTCACCGGTCATATCCGGCATGGTGGTGTCGGAGATAATGAGATCATAGTGATCGGCATGGTCTTTAAAATGATCGAGGGCTTCAGGGCTGCTTGAATAGATGGTGACATCATACCCGAACTTTTCAAGTGAGTCCTTTGCCATTTCGGCCAGGATCCGCTCGTCGTCAACAAGCAGGATTCTCTCATCACCATCGCGGTTTTCAATTTCAGACAGGGTCAGGTGATCCGAACCTGTGGGATGGTCATGGACCGGCATGAAAATCATGAACGTGCTGCCCTTGCCCGGGACAGATGTTATTTTAATGAAGCCGTCCAATGAGTTCACGATGCCGTGCACAACCGAAAGTCCCATCCCGGTGCCCTCCCCTGGCGGTTTTGTGGTGTAGAAGGGTTCCATCACGCGATTGATCACCTCTGGCTTCATACCGTGCCCGGTGTCTTCGACACCAAGGGCAAGAAACCGTCCGGGCAGAACGCCCTCAAAATTCATGACATCCCCTGTGCTGAGATTGACATCGGCAAGCGTGATGGTGAGGGTGCCGCCATGAACGGACATGGCATCTTTTGCATTGGCACACAGGTTGATCACCATTCGATGGATGTTGATGGGATCCGCCATGATATAGCTGTCAGAATCAAGCCGGTGCTCTATCCGGATGGATGCCGGCAGTGAGGCCCGCAGCAGCTGAATCACCTCCTTGATAATGACACTGACCTGGATCAGGATCGGATCTCTCTGATTGGACTGGGTAAATGCCAGAATCTGATTCACCAGGTCCCGGCCCCTTAAGGATGCGCTGATGACCCGTTTGATCCGCTCTCTTGTGACGGGCTGAGAGTGCTCTAAGTCCTCCTCGATCAGTTCGGAATATCCCAGGATACCCGACAGTATATTGTTGAAATCATGGGCAACCCCGCCGGCAAGGGTTCCGACCGCTTCCATTTTCTGTGTCTGCAGGAGCTGCTGCTCGATCTCCTGTCTTTTTTTCTGCTCTTTTTTCAAGATGACGATCTGTGAAATCAGGCTTGAAAATATCTCAAGAGGCCGAACCGTTTCCGCACTGGGTTTTAATCCGGACTTGGATTCATCCACGGATATAACCCCGATGACATGACCTTTGTCATCACTCATCCTTACAAACAGGTTGTCTTGGGGGTGCCATCCATTCTCAGATTCAGGTTCGGGTCCGGTACCGAACACGGTCACCGGATTGAGGATATGCTTTTTTGTATGGGGAATATAATAACTGAACTGGCCGATGTTGTTCTCCTCGATAAATACCTGATCGTACCATTTCATCGGGATTTCTGTTCTCCTGAGGGTATCAATCACATCCTCTTCAACACCGCCGTATGCAATAATATCCCTGAACGGCGTTGCCTCCTTGAACAACGAGATCACGACCCGTTTGAAATCTGAAAACTCGACAATGGCTTTGCTGATCTGGTCAAAGACCTCCTGTTCATCCTCAATGGACAACATCGACCCGGCTGCCAGGCTGAGCTGTTCGGTCTGATTGGAAATCTGTGACAGTTTATTTTCAAGGGCCTTTAACGCCTTCTCCATGTGCCGCTGGTGCATCACCAGGTTCATATGTGTTTTGACCCGGGCCAGAACGATTGAGGGATTGATTGGTTTGGTGATATAATCCACGGCACCAAGGGAAAGCCCCTGGGCTTCGTCTTCGATCTCCCTCATGGCAGTAACGAATAAAATGGGTATATGCCGGGTCTTGTGGTCCTGCTTCAGCCTCCGGCACACCTCATACCCGTCTAAATCCGGCATCATTACATCGAGCAGTATCAAGTCGGGCGGATTTTTCGAAGCAGCGATCGTGATGGCTTTCTGCCCGTTTAACGCGGCCTTGACCGTATATTTTTCTTTAAGGATGCCGGCCAGAAGATCAATATTTTCAGGAGAATCATCCACAACCAGGATGGTCTCCTGTTCATTACCCGTCTGATGCGTTTCCATTCAACACCTCGCTCAATGATGATTTCATCCCGTAAAGAACGGCCAGTGCCTGCTCATAGTCATAGGCTGCTATCTGCCTCTCCAGATCGGAGACCCCGCCGGGCATAATGGCAGCCGGAATGATCTGTTTCAATGCAATAAATGCCTTGCCCGACTGGGTGTCACTTTCCTTGAGCAGTGCTTCAAGGCTGTTGAGCCGCGACAAGATGAGTTTACGGTCCGCTGTTAAAGGGTATTGCACTCCTTTTGAAATGTCATCCGAACTCTCGCGGGCATCTGACACCAGGGTCTCCAATGAGTTGAGAACCCGGTCCAGTTCACTTGAAAACCGGTCGAGTTCTGTCTTTATATCTCCGTTCTGCCCCTGTTTTATAGCCTTTTCCAGATCTCCTGCAGCCTGGTGAAGATTTTTGGCCCCGATGTTTCCTGAGGTTCCTTTAATGGTATGAGCCATTCGTTTTGCTGCCTCATGGTCCCCGCCGGCCAAAGCCCTGTCGATATCCCGGGCGGCATCGGGGGTGCGGGCCCGGAACTTCTCAAGCAATTCCATGTAGAGCACCTGATTTCCCATAGCTCTGGCAAGCCCGGATCTCACGGATATTCCAGGCACATCGTCAAGACCCGCCTTTCCGGGATCCGGTTCCTGATACTCCACAAAAGGCAGGTCCACACGACGCTTTCTTGAGGGGTGGATCCACCTGAGAAGTGTCGTAAAGAGTGTATCCGGTGCGATGGGTTTGGGGATATGATCGTTCATTCCCGCATCAATACACTTTTCGCGATGACCTGCAAGGGCATGGGCCGTCATGGCGATAATCGGCAGACTGTCGAACCGGCTGTTCATACGTATCCTGCGGCAGGCCTCATACCCATCCATGACCGGCATTTGAATATCCATCAATACTGCCTCAAACACGGACTTTTCAAGCCTGGCCAGGGCTTCACGCCCATGGTTTGCCACCGCGACATTCAAGCCGGCCCGTTCCAGCAACTCACGGGCCAGCTGCTGATTGATTTCATTGTCTTCGACCAGGAGAATGCGGGCACCCTGTATCTCCTCAAGATCCCGGGCCAGTCTGCCTGTTAACACTTCAGCGGTGAGTGAGTGGGTGTCTTCAAGACCGAAACTGTCCAGGATGGTATCAAATAATCTGGATGCACAGACCGGCTTGCTTAAAACGCCGTCCAGGTCGGCATGGTCAGTATCTTTGATATCTTTTTCATGCCCCACCCCAATGATCATGATGATCCGGGGTATTTTTTCAAGATTCCGGTGATGCTTGATCTTTCGTGCGATCCGTATCCCGTCAGAATCCGGTATTTTCCAATCCATCAGCACCAAATCGTATGGGCGGTCCTTGTCTGCGGTTTTTAATTCATCGATGCAGGCTTTACCTGACGAAACAGCGATTGCATCGATTTTAAAGCTCTCCAGAATCCCCTTTATAATTTTTTGGGAGACCGGGCTGGCACTGACAACCAAGGCCCTTGAAACTTTCATTGTTGATGGCAGGGTCAGATCCTTTGCTGCCCGGCCTTTGACAAGGGCGAAATGTGCGGTAAAGGAGAACGTGCTGCCTTTACCGGGTTGGCTCTCAACCGAAATGCGGCCGCCCATCATTTCAACCAGGGTCTGACAGATGGCCAGGCCCAGACCGGTTCCCCCATACAGACGGGTGGTGGAGGTATCTGCCTGGACAAATGCCTGGAACAGCATCTCTATCTCCTCTTGTGTCAGGCCGATCCCGGTGTCACTCACGGAGAAATGCAGCTCTACATCCTCATCCTCCTGTGTGCCTGAACGGACGGAGATGACAATGTCTCCCTCGTCGGTAAACTTGATGGCATTGTTGGTCATGTTGAGCAATATCTGGGTCAGGCGCAGCGGATCACCAAGCAAAAAATGGGGAACATCCGGGGCTCTATCGAAATGCACCTCAAGATTCTCTTTTTCAAGGGCTTTTACCGATGCCATATTGCCGACATTATTCAATACCTCATCCAGATCAAACTCGAGAAACTCCATCTTGAGTTTTCCTGCCTCGATCTTTGAAAAATCAAGGATATCGTCAATAAGGCGTAGCAGGGAATACGCTGAAAAATGGATTTTTTTCTGGTAATCCAGCTGCTGTGGTGTCAGTGCGGTTTCCATGGCCAGATGACTGAACCCGATAATGGCATTCATGGGTGTCCGGATTTCATGGCTCATGTTGGCCAGAAAATAACTTTTGGCCAGTGTGGCTTTCTCTGCCTCGATTTTTGCCTTCTTAAGTTCCTCTTCGGCTTTTTTCTGGCCTGAAATATCCCGGTAAATGGCATACACACCGGCATCTTTGCCGTTAATGTGTATCGGCATACCCGTAATCGATACATCCAGCATGTGCCCGTTCCTGCACTGACGAACGGTTTCGTGAAAGATGTGACGGCCTTTTTTTATTTCAACCTTCACCGCCTTGCCCTCCTCATGGAGAAAGGTTGGGATGATTGTATCATCGAGGGACCTGCCGATCACATCATCCGGTGCAAAACCGAATGTTGACGTGAATTGGCTGTTGATGCGCTCAACACGGTCATCTGCGTTTATGAAGGCAATCGCCTCGGTGGAGGCCTCAAACAGCTGCTCCAGGTATGCCCGCTGGGTTGCAATCTCGAGTTCTGCACGCTTTCGCTCGGTGACATCTTCCACGGTGGCAATCACCTGGGTGGACGCCTGCCCCGGATTGACCGGGTTGAACACTTGCCTGAGAAACCTGACATTCCCGCCGGTGATCGATGTGTATTCCCCTTCGAAATCGGCCCGTTCTCCCTTCAACGCCTTATCCAGTCGTCCTCGAATATCCTGGTCACTGATATTCCGAAGTGAGTTAAAACCGATCAATGACTCCCGATCGGAACCCATCAGGTCTACGAACCTGTCGTTGCAGTCGATGATGACCCCTTCGGCATTGAAGAGGACCATGCCCAGGGGTGAATTCTGAAAAATGGTCCGGTGCTGGGCTTCACTTTCCAGCAGGACCGACTCCGCATGCTTCCGGTAATGGACCTCACTGGCAAGGCGCCGGTTCCAATAGGTGAATATCAACAGGACCAGAGCAGCCCCTGCCAGCACCTGCCATATCAGTGTATAGTTGATGGCGCTTTTATAGGACGCAGACATCCAGCGGTTGAAAATTTCAGCCCGGCGTTCATTGGGAATGGCACCCAGCGCTTTTTGCATCAATCCGGCCAGAATCGGCTGGTCCTTATGGACACCAATGGCCAGTTCAAAATGATAAGGCGTCTCGCCTGTGACCTTCAGGCCGGTGATCCACTCCCGGCCGGTGACGTTGCTGACCGAGGCCAGGTTCCCGATAAACGCAACTGCATCGCCATCCTGAACCGCCTTCAGCCCGGCCAGAATATTTTCAGTCAACACCAGCTCAATGCCCGGGTGTTTTTCACTGAGGATCTCGTGAGAAGCATAGCCGGCAACCACAGCCACCTTTTTACCGTCAAGCTCATCCATCCTGCCGATATAGGTCACATCCTGACCCGTGACGATCACCATGGGGAAACTCAGATAAGGCTCTGTGAATGTCAAATACGTATCCCTTTGAGGGGTCTTTGCCACCGCTGCCAGCACATCGAGTTCCCCGGACTTTGCTGCAGCCAGGGTATCCTGCCAGTTTCTGACCGGGCCCGGTTCAATCTTTACCCCCAGGGTATCTTCAATCATGGACATGTAATCGGCACTCATGCCCTGGTAGTTTCCGTCGTCATCCGCATACTCCACCGGCGGATAGTCAACATCATATCCGAGGCGGATAACCGGGTTGCCGGCCAGCCAATCCCGCTCTTCTTGGGATAATCTCAGTTCAAGCACCTTGAACTCACCCATCCACCGCCGGTGGATTTTCTGGAAGTCATCCTGACTGTCAATCAGGGCGGCATCCAGAATTTTTGCAAGGATCGGCCAGTCTTTTCTTACCCCGATATTCAGGCTGACCGGCGGTTTATCCATCCGCCCCTGGATCACCAGGTCGAACAGCAGTTCCCTTTCAATCAGGTAAGTCACGACCGCCCGATTTCCGGCATAGACCTCGGCTTCCCCCCGGGAAACCGCATCCAGTGCCTCTGCTGTTGAGGCATATTCCCTGATCTTGACCTGCGGATATTTTGTTTTGAACAACGTGACGTTATAGTACCCTTTTTCAAGGGCAATGGTTTGCCCGAAAAGATCCCGGACAGAATCAACATAGGGTCCGTCTTTACGGCCAACATACACATGGGGGATACTCAGGTAGGACCGGGTGAAATGAAAGTAAGGTTCCCGCTCTTTTTTCGGTGTAATATCCATGAGCGCATCAAGCTGCTTTCTCTTGACCCTTTCATAATTCTCATTGAATGGCGCGGATATGATCCTGAGCCTGCCGCCGAGACGGCGGTTCAACGCACCGATATAGTCTGCACCCAGGCCGCCTGCGACATCATTGTCATCAACAAAATTCAGCGGAGGCCACGCATCCATAGCGCCAATCCGTATCAATTGGTGCGCGTTCAGCCAGGCACGCTCATCCTCCCTGAGCGTCTGCAGGAACCGGCGGGATATCTCTTCCCTGCTTTTGGTTCTCGGGTATTGGGTGATGATCCGCTGCCGCTCCTCCGGCCCGATATCATTAAGGGCTTTTTGCAGGATATCCCTCAGGATGGGCCAATCCTTGCGCACGCCAATGGCATTGATAGACGATGTTTCCCTGATCTTGCCATGTGCCTTGAGATTGGTGATATATTCCTCGCCGATGATGTGCATGGCCACGGCACGGTTTCCCACATAGGCACCCACTTCCCCCTTGGTCAATGCATCCAGTGCATCACTGGTGGAGCCATACTCCTTTACCGTCACCTGGGGGTAGTCCTTGTGAAGTACCTTGACAATAAAAAACCCGCGCTCCACGCCAACGGTCTTGCCTGCCAGGTCGGACAGGGCGTTCAGGTAGGGTTCATCCTTATGCGCAAAAATCACATGGGGGATCTCAAGATAGGGGGTTGTGAAATGGAAAAATGCCTCTCGGTCCGGACGGGGCGTGATATCCATGAGTGAATCCAGCTGCTTGTTCTTCACGGCCTCGTAAGTCTGTTTCCATGGCCCGGGAACGATCTTGAGCCGGCTTCCCAGTCGTTCATTCAGTGCATTGATAAACTGGACCCCGATTCCCATGGGCTTTCCGTGACTGCCCACGTAATCCATGGGCGGCCAGGCTTCCATGATGCCGATACGAATTTCAGGATGGGCATTCAACCATTCCTGCTCAGCATCGCTTAATCCAATGTTTTGCGCCGCCCTGGCCGCGGGATTGAGATGGAACGAACAAATCCCCAAAGACAGGATACAGATGAACAAATGCCAAAATCGCCTGTACGGGTTCAACCCTTTGAAACAAATCATTCTCACTCCCTGCAAAGGTTGTGATCAATACGTTCAAGGCCTGAAGTAAAGGTCTCTTAAAGCAAGGGTATTGTCATTCTGAATCAGTGTCTGATCAATGCGCGCACAGGCTGATCTGTAGTGGAGAACAAGGCAGCCGGAATCGAGATCTGCTTGAAAAATCTCATGTTGACCCATTTCACCATTTACTGCTACTGGTTTGATATATGTCAACCTACATGATACAAGTTGTAAAGTGAAGAAAATTATCAGTTTCCCATGTAAAAACAGCCTGCATACCGCGACCTTTATGTCCATCTATGCATATTTAAACCGAGTCAAAAACAGGGAATCAATCCATGTTCACCTCTAACTCCACAATACTTAATATGGTCACAGGAGATCCAGTCGCCTTCGGCTTTGAAAAACGGACACTTAATGCGGCAATCCTTGCTTCAGCACTGACCTGCTTTTTTGGATGCTATATGCAAACTCCCGAATGCGCCCGGCCACATCATTCGCCTACGGTACTGAGATCATCCGAGATATTGATTGAAGCCGGAATTGTGGCCCTTACATTGTTCACAGTATCATATCTGGCCATTTCCACCTTGCACTCAGAGAGAGATAAAATCGCCGGGCTGAACCATGAAATGACCCGGCTCAATGAGCATCTGAAAACCAGAAATGCTGAACTTGAAAGTGCAATGGATGAGATCAGGACATTAAAAGGAATTGTTCCAATTTGTGCTTCCTGTAAAAAAATCAGAGATGACAAAGGCTATTGGAACTTTCTCGAGGCCTATATTGAAAAACACTCACATGCACAATTCAGTCACGGCATGTGCCCGGAATGCTCCGACAAGTTTTATGGTGGTGAGGATTGGTATAAGCAATTAAAGAATGAGAGCACAGAATGAAATACCCGGGTTTCTCATTCCTCACGGCAGTCGGCATATGTGGATACTGTTTGTTAACAAGCTGTTTCGCTTGTATAATTTTCGATACTGCCCTATTATGTTGCACATAAGACGCAAACAAGCATTACAATCACTGATATCAAAAACCTGCTGATGGAGTCGTAATGAAAAAGCTTCCCCTGCTTTTTAAAAGTCTATCCATACACTACCGTCTTCTCTGGGCGTATTCGCTGACCTTTCTGTTCATTCTGGGCCTGGCTGGCTTTGTGATCTATTCGGTCGTCAGGACCACCATTGAGCGAAACATTGAAAAGGAGCTGGAAAATTCGACCCGCACCATCCTGAACATGGTGAAGACAGCCATAGATGCGTCTATCCGGAACCACTTAAGGGCCATTGCAGAAAACAACCGGGACATTATCAACGATCTTTACAACAAAGCAAACAATCAGTTAATGTCCCACCGAGACGCTAAAAACAGGGCAAAGCAGATCCTGTTGTCGCAATCCATAGGAAAAAGCGGATACATCTACTGCATAGACCACAGGGGGATTATAAAGGTTCACCCAAAAGACGAACTCATCGGCACTGATCTATCAAAAAATGATTTCATAAAAGTTCAAAAAATTAAAAAAATCGGATACATAGAATACGACTGGGCCAACCCCGGAGAAGAAGGAAAAAGAGCAAAAGCGCTCTACATGACTTACTTTGCGCCCTGGGACTGGATTATTTCCGTTTCCTCCTACCGGGACGAATTCAAGGAGCTGTTGAGCACGGAGGATTTTAAACAGAACATCCTATCCATCACATTTGGAAAGACAGGTTATCCGTATATTATAGACAGCCAGGGGTTACTTGTGATCCACCCCAAGCTTTCCGGGACCAATATTTTCAATTCAAAGGATGAAAATGGTCGGATGTTCATCCAGGAAATCTGTGAGCGGAAAAATGGCAAAATCATATATCCATGGAAAAATCCGGATGAAATAAAAGCCCGGGAAAAATTGGTGATTTTCAATTATATTCCCGAACTGGACTGGATCGTTGCATCTTCCAGCTATTTGGAAGAATTTTATCACCCGTTAACTACGATTGCCTATTCAATCGGTGCAACGGTATTGATCATGTTCACGCTGATAATCCCCATCACCTGGCTCGTGAGCTCCAGGCTCGCAAAACCGTTGCAGGAGATGATTACCTTATTTGAAACCGGCGCCCGGTCAGGGTTTACACATCGCCTGGATGTCAAATGGGGCGGAGAGATGGATGAGGTCGCTAAAAATTACAACCGGTTCATCGGAACCCTTGAAACCACGCGGCAGCAATTGCAAAAGTCCCATAGTGAGCTTGAAAAAAGGGTGGAAGAGCGTACAGAGGAACTCTCTTCCTGGATTCGGGAACTTGAGAAGCGCAACTCAGAGGATGCGCTGTTAAGAGAAATGGGTGAGATGATCCAGGTCTGCAATACCAGTGAAGAGATTTACAAAGTTCTGAAACAATATTGCAACCTGTTCTTCCCAGACACATCGGGCTGCCTGAGCATCTATAAAAAAAGCGATACCACATTGGCACCCGTGGTGTCCTGGGGAGACCCGGACGACCGCAGTACCCCCTTTTTATCTGAAGAGTGCTGGGCACTCAGAAAGGGGAAATCTTATCTGGTAAAAGCTGAGGAGCCATCTCTCATATGCAGCCATTTGAAAGACGCCCCGAACAGGGACGCCTTGTGCACTCCCCTGATGGTCAGGGAGGAGGTATTGGGACTGCTTCTCATCATGGTTCCCCCAAATGCATCGCTCTCCTCCGGAGCAGGCAGCCGGCCTATACTTGAATCCAAGCAGAGCCTGGCCATTACCATTTCTGAACACCTTGCTTTGGCCCTGGTCAATATCAGACTCAGGGAGAATCTCAAGCGCCAGTCCATCCTCGATCCCCTGACCGGACTCTACAATCGCAGGTTCTTGAGTGACAATCTCAAACGCGAGATTCATAACATGAAGCGTCATAACTACTCTATCGGGGTTCTGATGATTGATGTCGATCACTTTAAAAAATTCAACGATACATACGGTCATGAGTGCGGTGATGCGGTTCTCAGTGAATTAGGCCGGTTTCTTCAGGATAATATCCGTAGAAATGATATCGCCTGTCGGTATGGTGGTGAGGAATTTGTGTTGATCCTTTCCAGGGTTCAGCAGGATCAGGTTCTTGCGATCGCTCAAAAACTCTGCCTGTCTATCCGGGAAAACCTGAAAGTCCGCTGGCAAAACACCACACATACCATTACGGTATCCATCGGGGCGTCCCTGTGCAGCCCGGACCAGTCCGCTGAAGGGTCATTGAATAACGCCGATCATGCTCTGTATCGGGCAAAGACAAATGGCCGTGACCAGGTGGCATGGGAAAATGAGTCTATCGAACTAAAAGCCGATTAACCGCCTTGATGTAATCCCTGTTCTGGCATGGTTTGGAGATATGATCCATCAAGGCATCATTTTCTTTTAAGGATTTGATGGATTCGATGAATTCAATATTGCCGGACACAAACAGTATCGGAACGGTTTTGTTCGTCTTTCGGATATATTCGTACACATCCAATCCGTTGAGCTTTCCAGGCAATTGATAATCCAGGCTGATCAAGTCATATGGGTTTCGATTGAACAGGTCTATGGCTGCGTCCCCTGAAATGGCAATATCGACCTGATGGGAGCATGGCGGGTGAGTCAGGATCGAGTATTGGATTTCAGAGATTGCCGTTTCATCCTCAACCAGGAGAATCGATTTGCCGGTTTCAAATAATTCCTCCTCAATCTCCAAAATCTCTTCTTGATCCAGTTCTTTTTTTGTTATCGGCAGCCTGATTAAGAATTTGGTTCCCATACCCACCTTTGATGACACCTGTATGGATCCGTTGTGAAGATCAATATTCTTTTTCACATTGGCCAATCCATATCCGGTACCTTTAATCTTAGTGTCATAGGATTGGGTTAAATCTTTACTGCCCTTTAAGGAAAACGTCGGATTAAAAATTTCTTCTAGGTGCTCATCCGGGATACCGCACCCGTTATCTTCAATCTCAATACAAAGATCCTGACCACATACCCTGCTTCGAATCGCTATCCTGGGATCTGATGACAGGCTGACCGCATGTATCGAATTCTGGATCAGGTTCATCAATGCATGCTCTATCATCCCGGGATCACCAAGGAAATCAGGGATATTGGGTCCGATGTCCTGATTTACGGCAACAGAACTGAGATCCTTTCGCATTAAGTCCAGCAGGAGATTTATTTTTTCGTTGATTTTAAAATACTCCTGTTTGGGTTCCATGTCTTTTGCAAATGCCACCAGATTTTTTGTCAGGTTTCTTCCGCGATAGGTCTGGTCCATGATAATGCTCAGGGATTTCTCGAGTTCCGGATCGTTGCATTTTAAAAGCGCAAGTTCAGTTCTGCCCATGATGGCCCCTAAAATATTGTTGAAATCGTGGGCCAACGCCCCAGAAATCTTGCCCACAAATGCATAGCTTTCATGTTCGGCTGCAATTCGCTGGGCCTTTATTTTGTCAGCTTCAGCTATTTTATTGGCTGTAATATCACGCCCGACCCCGATGATCTCAATCACCTCCCCCACACTATCTAGAACAACGGACCCCATCCACCCGAACCACCGCCAACCCTGATTCGTCATTGCCCGGTGTTCGATATAGGCACTGTGCGGCGGCTGAAGCATTTTTTCCATTGCCCGGTAGGTCTTGCCCTTGTCCTCTTCATGAACCAGGGGCATAAACAGGTTACCGAGGAGTTCTTTTTCCTGCCTGCCGAACATTTTACAATAAGAAGGGCTTACAAACAGAAAGCGCCCCTCAAGATCAACTTTGACGACAAGATCCGTCTGGTTCTCGACAATGATGCGATACTTCTCTTCGCTCTCTTTTAACGCCTCCTGTGCGCTGATGCGCTCGGTAATATCTCTATCCAGTCCCTGGAAACCGATCACATCGCCGGATTTATCGAGGATTGGAGCGGCTGTACTTTCAAAAATCCGGGTGTCTCCTTCCTTGTTCAGCCATCGGATGATTTCATTTTTCCATCCTGTCTTGGCGGCAATACAGGCTTTGAGTTTCTCTTCCCAGCGGGCGGCATCGTCAGGATACATGACCGGAAATGCCGATTTCCCTGTAACTTCATCCACACTGTAACCGAGAAACCGTTTTACGGCATGATTGCTATAGGTGTGAACGCCCTGATTATTGATCGTCCATACCAAATCTTCAGTGGATTCCACTAAATTCCGATATTTATTTTCGCTTTCCTCAATCGTATCCAGATATCTCGTCCTCAGCCGGATATAGGTGATAATGATGGGCAGACCCAAAATCAAAAGTATGAGAATAATCATCATGGACCTTATCAGGTTGTTCTGAAGCTCTGACTTGATGTAGCCGATATCATGATCTGCACAGGCAAGGTAAAAGGTCCCACCGGGTGACCGCTCCCTCACCATCACCGTTCGCACCGTTCCCCATTGGTCGGATACGGTTTTATAAGAGGGGGTCTCTTTTTCAAAGGCCTGATTAAAGACCGGGTCTGCCTCATCGTAAGGGAAGAAATAAAATGTTCCCCGTTCGGTTTCCGGATCGGCGGTGATATCAGAGGCAACAAAGAAGAGTTTGTCTTCCTTTTTTATGATGGTATACGCATATTTCAGCCCGGTCGTCCGGACCAGCCGGGTCAATTTATCCGCAATATGCCGGTCCTCCCGGACTGAAATGGCGGTTTTGTCTACCGCCCTGTCATGATAATCCCCTGGCAGGACATACTTTAACGTAGATGCATAATTATACAGTTCCTTATCGATGCGGTTCATGATCTCATGTTTGTCATGGTGATAATTCCAATACCCAAACACCCCAAGGGCCGCGAGGTATAAAACGATTGCCAGGACAAAAATCAGCCTATCTGAAAATGAGGTATATTTCATGTGTCTCCGTTGTTAAAGGCTACAACAGAATGCTGTTTCTTTCAAGTGGCTATCGCTATTGGCGGGCCGGATGTCCAGACTCAGGGATTTTTATTTTTCTTTTTCATTTTGATATACCAGTCCTGGTCACCATAGAGCTTATCAGAGCATTCAGGACATATCCCGTGACTGAACTCGGCCTCTGAATACTGCTGAATATAGGATTCGATCTGGTTCCAATACCCCCGGTCATCCCTGATTTTTTTACATGAGGCACAGATCGGCAATAGACCGCTCAGTGTCTTCACTTTATCAAGTGCCTCTTCAAGTTCCCGGGTCCGTTGGAGCAGCTTTTGATTCAAGCGGCGATACGCCATCAGATCCGTGTGCCTGGCCATGGCAATGGTAATGGCCCGGTCTATTTCCGAAGCTTTGGGCGGCTTTGTCAGATAGCTGCCGACCCCGGTGATGCTCGCTTTTTCCACCATGTCCTGGGATTCATGTGCCGAAAGGACAACCACCGGTGTGGGGCAGCTTTCCTGGATCTGCTCGGTTGCTTCCAAACCGTTCATTCCGGGCATCTGGATGTCCATGAGAACCACATCCGGTTTCAACTCACAGGTTTTTTCAACGGCTTCACTACCGGTTGAAGCTTCGGCAATGACCTCATATCCCATGTGCTTCACTGCACGGCTGATCTCCTTGCCGACCAGGAAATCATCCTCGGCAATAATTACCCGAATACCATGTTTGGTTGTCATGAATCCCCCTTTTGGTCCAGGTGGTTAAAATCGTTTGGAAAGATGATACGTGCAACAGCCCCATGATCGTTTTTAAAGGTCACTTCGCCGTTCAGGCTCTTCCGGGTAATCCCCCGGATCAATTCAAATCCGATGGTCGAGGGCACAAAACCGTCCCTGAGGATATGGTCCGGATATCCCGGCCCATCGTCCTTGAAAATGATCTCTATGGTCTGATCCTTCAAGCAGGTTTCAATATAAATATTCGCCTCGTTTCGATCAGACAATGCATATTTCATGGCGTTGGTGGCCAGTTCATTGACCACCAGTGTCAGGTGGTGGGCCTGGTTACTGGTCACCCGGACCTGGCTGGGTGATATCTCTACATGGACCTGTTTTCCAAATGGAACACCCTGCAGGGAGGCATTGACGACCTGCCGGCACAGGTCAGTGATCTCAAGAGGCCGCCATCCGGATTCGGACAGGAGGTGGTGGACGGTTGAAAGCCCCCGGATACGGCCGATAAGATCCTGGAGCACCGGAAGATATGATGTAATTTTTTCAGCCTCAGCCCGGTCCTGTTCCATATGCAGCATACCGATAATGGCGGATAGATTGTTTTTAACCCTATGATTTACCTCACGGACAAGAACGGCCTGGGTATCCGCATATTGGCGAAGCTCCTTTTCGGAAATCTTCAGGCTTTTCAGGGCGTCTTCAGCACGTATCCTTTCAACCTGGACTGCCTCCATGGCCATTTTGCGCTCAAGCACTTCCGTGGTCAGACGCCGGTTCCAGATGAAGATAACCGTGACAATGCTACCGGCAACCATCATGACGGTCAGGATGGCGATCCCCAACATCCGCCAGTCTGTTTTTGTTTTGAAACGGATATTGACCCACTTGTCCTTGATGAGCTCCTTTTCCTTGTCTGTAATGGCATACAGGCCCTTTTCAAGAATGGGAATCAACTCCGGCCAATCCTTTCGAACCCCGAAAGAAATGTCATAGGAGTACTGCGTGGTGGCCGCAACCTTGAGCTGATTCAATCCCAGATCCCTTTTCACGTAATTGATTGAGGCAATGTTGCCGATAACCGCACCGGCCCTACCTGAAGCGACTGCCTTCATGGCTTGGGCCAGTGAATCAAACAGCACAAGTCTCTGCCGGGGATAATCCTGCTTGAGGTATGCGTGGGTGATATACCCCTTGACCACGGCAATGGTTGTACCGGAAAGATCATTCAGGCTTTCGATAAACGGTGCATCTTCATGCATGACCACCACCATGGGCAATTTCATGTAGGGTTCTGTAAACAGGAGATATCTGGACCGCTCTTCACTTTTTACAATTGCTGAAATGATATCGACCTTGCCATTCCGTGCCTGCTGCTGCACCTCCACCCAGGTCAATCCCGTGACCGGCGTTATTGAAACCCCCAGCTTTTTTTTCAGGATACGGATATGGTCAGATGTGATCCCTGAAAACTCACCATTCTCATCAAAATATTCCAGAGGGGCCCAGTTCGGATCAATACCCAGCCGGAGGGCAGGGTGTTTCTTCAACCAGGCTTCCTCTTGGGGAGAAAAATCCGAGTGGCTCTTTTCCGACGTACTGATCCACTTTTCCTCAAGCTGCCTGAATTCACCTGCAGTCAATGATGCCAGGGCTTTATTCATCATACTGATCAGTTCCGGTGCGTCCTTATGGCCCAGCAGGTGCAGCCGGTTAATCTCACCATTATCGAAATCCTTTACCCATCCAGAAAATTTGAGATCCCGCATCCATTTTTTCTGGATGATATACCCGGCCACGATCTCATTACCATAGGTGGCATACGCATCTTCACGATTCACCGCCTCCAGCATCTCTTCCTGATTGTCCACCAGGAACAGCTCGACGTCGGGATGATTCTGCCTCAGAAAATTTTCCATCCGCCAGCCTTTGGCTACGGCAAATTTTTTTCCGGACAGCTGTTGAAAATCGGTGATTTCGGGATGCCGTTTCCGGGTGATAAAGTAAGTCTTGTATTGCACAATCGGTTCGGAGAAGATGGCATATTGACTGCGTTCTGCTGATTTTCCCGCAGGCTGGAGAATATCCAGCTCCCCCTTTTTAAACAGTTCCTCCAGCCCTTTCCAGGTGTATCCATTCACAAAATCAACCCGGATGCCAATGCGCTCGGCCAGCAGCCGGACCAGATCGATGGCATAGCCTTGCGGCCGGCCATCAGCGACGAAATCGACCGGCGGCCAGTCCATCTCATTGCTGACCTTAATGACCGGGTGCTTTTGAACCCAGTTGTTTTCATCAGGGGTCAGGTCAAGAAGTGTTTCGCTGGTTTTGTCACCCTTGATCCATTTGCGGTGGATATCCTGAATTTCCCGAGGCGATAAGGATGCCAGGGCTTTTTCAAGAATCGATGCCAGCTCGACCATTGGCTTATGCGTACCAATGGTCAGTTCAACAGGCGGCTGATGGGTCCGGCCCATGACCTGCAGGTTGGCCATCAGTTCCTTTTCTATAATGTGAAGGGTAACCGCCCGGTTGCCGACATAGGCATCCGCCTCCCCCCGGGCCACGGCATCCAGGCATTCACTCGTGCTGCTGAACTCCCGGATATTGATCCAGGGATAATTTTTCCTGAATCGTGTAATCGTGTAATACCCCTGCTCCAGGGCAACAGCCCTGCCTGAAAGATCCTCTTCATTTCTCAGGTACGGGGTACCTTTTTGTGCGACAATAATCTGGGGAATGATCAGGTAAGGCGTGGTAAAACTAAAAAAAACCTCCCGCTCCGGCTTTGGCGTAATATCCATCAGCGCGTGCAGTCTGCCGTTCTTGACCGCTTCATAATTCTCCTTGAACGGCGCCGGAACAATATTGAGGATACCATCCAGACGTTTATTAATGGCATGGAGGTATTCCACGCCAATTCCGGTGGGCAGCCCGCTTTTGTCCAGGTAATTCATGGGGGGCCAATTATCCATCACGCCGATCCGGATCTCAGGATGGGTCTTGAGCCACTCTTTCTCGCTGTCTGCTAAGTGAAGCGGCTCGGGCAGTCCTTTCACGGTTTCCATATTTGCAACCTCTATACGGCTCCATTTCTGGAAAATTTTGATACGCTCCTTATCGCTGATGGACTCCAGTCCCTTGTCCAATATTGACGCAAGCTCGGGCCAGTCATTACGGACACCGAAACGCTGCTCAGACAACCCCTGGCCGTAAAGTGCCGCAAATTTCAGATTGGGAAGCCCCTTTTGGGCGATCAGGTGCTGTGCCATACCCATGGCCGCGATCGTGGCATCTGCCCTGCCTGTTGAAACAGCCTCAAGGGCCCTGGAAAGGTTGTCGACAAATACAGGAGTAATGGTCGGATAATTTTCGATGACATGTTTGGAAGTGGAATAGCCCTTCACCAGGGCAATCTTATTGATACCGATATCAGACCGGGAGGCGATTACCGATTGATCGTTCCGGGTAATGATATACTGTGCCAGTGAAAGATAGGGTTTGGTGAATCCAAACCATTCGGTACGCTCGGGGCGTTTGACCAGTGTGGCAATCACGTCGGTCTCCCGGTTCTGACCCGCGGCATAGATCCGGTTCCACCGGCTATGTGGAAAAACGTTGATCTTTAAACCGGTTCGACGGGCAATCTCTTTGGCATAATCAACGGCAATCCCTTCAAGCTCACCTTTATGATTCAGGAAACTGTATGGGGCGTAATCCCCGTCAAAGGCAATCGTGAATTCAGGGTGGCGTTCAAGCCATGCCTGCTCCTGCGGGCTGAGCGAAATATCAATACCATTCGATACGGTGGCACCTGTTTCTTGATGATAAATAAAGCCGGACCAGTCCTGTGCTTTGCTGATCAATCCCGAATGAAGATAATTGCGGACGATATCGTCAAACCTGGAAGCCAGTACAGTGCCCAAAGGCACCGCATCCGGGGCGATCATCTCTTTTATCATTTGCGCTTCATATACAAGGCGCCCTCGATCCAGGTCAGCATTGTATTTGTTTTGAATCAGGGCGATGATCTCCTCCGGGTGATCCATGGCATATTCCCACCCTCTGATCGATGCGCGGATCATGCCTTCGACACGGTCGGGCCGGGTTTGAATTTCGTGTACTGTCGTGAACAGATTGTCCCCGTAAAAATCGACACCATAGTGCTTGGGATCGATGATGCGAATCGGGATACCCTGCGCTTTGAGGGTATAGGGCTCATTGGTCAAATATGCGGATATCGCATCCACCTTACCTGCTAAAAATTCCTCCAGGCGAAAACTGTGAGGCATGATCCTGACTTTATCGATCCCGCCCAAGGTATGATTGAGCACGGCCACAAGCGGTGCATTGCTGTGCGCGGCAAAATCAGCCATGACACTTTTCCCGCTTAAATCAAAGGGGCTTTTAATCCCTGATACCTGCCGGGTAATCAGGACCAGGGGGGAATGCTGGAATATCTGGGCAAGGAGTACGACCGGCCTGCCCTTCATCCTCTCCAGGATCAGGCCTGAATCAGCCACCCCATAATGGGCATCACCGTCCAGAACGGATTGAATATTGCTTTTTTCCGGATTTCGTTCAAGGATTTGGACTGAAAGCCCCTCATCCTTGAAAAAGCCCTGGGCTTTGGCTGCATAGTATCCGGCAAATTGAAACTGGTGAAACCATTTAAGCTGAAGGGTAACGGGTGACACATCCCCGGCATGGGAGAATGGCACCACAAGAGCAGACAGAACCAGGATCATTGCGGCATGAAACCGTCTTTTCCTCTGAAGGTGCTTCACTTTCATTGTATCCCCCTTCAATTGGTATCCATTATCCAGGGTGAAATCAAATTTGAGAAAAGAACCAGGATTTTGATATAATTAGCGAAAACACGTTTAAAAGTCAAACACCGCTTTTTCCCGGACAGCAGGAATCAGGACATTGTGTATTGACCGCTTTGTGATATCCGGTTATACCTTGTTGTAAATAATGCAGTTGTTTCAATAAGTGGAATCATATGCCAGAGGAACTTTTAGACAATCCGGATAAAAAAACAAAGATCCTGATCGTGGATGATGATCCGGCTGTTCAAACCTTTCTGACAACGATACTCAGCGGGCCTCGCATGGATATTGAAACGGCTGTAGACGGATTTCAGGCCGGAATAAAGGTGGTTTATTTCATGCCGCAGATCATTATATTAGATTTATTCATGCCCTATTTGAATGGATTTGAAGTCTGCAGGCATCTTAAAGAGGATGAAAAAACACGTCACATAAAAATACTGGTTTTAACGGGTCAGGCCTCCGAAGAAAACAAAGAAAAAGTGATGTCGGCCGGTGCAGATGCATTCCTGCCCAAGCCCAGCAATAAAGCAGCCATACTACAATCCATAGACGCATTACTGGCGGGATAGAGAACAACGCATCCTGATCAGGAGCCATGGAAATAACACCATGTATCCAACGGATTTAATACAAACAAGCTGTTAAAATGTCTCCCAGGAAGAACATACATAAAGAGAATCAAAACCTTATTTCACTGGCCGTCAAATGTAAATTCATCACAGCACACCAAGAACAGGAAATATTATCCTGGCTGATCGAGATCTACAACATCAATCCGGACTATAAAGTTCTGAACATTTTCAAAAAAAGAGCGATTCTGACCCAGGAAAGAATTGACTTCCTGTTTGCCCTGCAGAGCCACTTGAAACTAAAAATGCTTGATAAAAAATTCGGGGAAATCGGCGTCAGTAATCGATTTGTCACGGCTAAACATGTGGATCATGCACTGACCTATCAAGACGCTTACTTCAGAAAGCACCACGAGAGTAAGAAAATCGGTGATATCCTGGTCGAAAGAAATGAAATGAGCCCGGCCGACAAAACAGCAATTCTCCTGACCCAGGACCGGGTCCAGGAGCAATTCCTGGAGCAGGCCATCTATGATATTGCAAAATCTGAAATGGAGCGGATGACCATCAACAAACGCTTCGGGGCAATTGCCGTTAAATATGGACTGATCTCCATTGACGAGTTGAACCAGGCGTTGAGGGTCCAGAAGAACGAATCGGAATCCGGAAAGCCCAAGCGCTATTTGGGACAGATCCTCCAAGAGCTTTTTCAACTCAGGGAATCAGATATTCTAACGATTTTAAAAACACAACAGCAGATTGAAAAAGAGCGATTGTCCCTTGAAAAGGCTGTCAACCGATATAAATCCGAAATCAGTTCAAGCAAGCGGCTCAACGACATCTTTGAATTCACGATTACCGGTAACAAGATGGAAGCCCATATCCATCGCCGAAAAGAGTCCTTTGAGGAGATCCAACTGGATCATTTCCACAATTGGTTGAAATTAAACGGTATCCGATCTGGCCTGGCCAGTGATGAACTGATCAAAGCCTTTCTGTCGGATTCTGAGGTCAATGAGCAGATGAAAATCGCAGCAGGTATCCCCTGCACCATGCCGGTTGATGAAACCGTCGAATACTTTTTTGATACGAAATCCTCAATGCCCCAAAACCATGAAGCGCACGTTAAAGCCGTGATAAGAAAAGGGGATATACTGGCAACACTAACGCCGCATAAGGCCGGAGTTCCCGGCACTGACGTCATGGGGCATGCCATCCTGCCGCCTGAACCACGGTTAAATCACCTGATGTGCGGGCCCGGAGTTGTGCACAGAAATTCATCATTCATTGCGGACCAGGACGGTATCCCCCTTCTGATTAACCAGAGAACGATCATGATCGAGCCCTATATCACGGACCGGAAAAATGAAACAGTTTCAGACCATATCCGTAACGACACAAAAAAAACGTATCATAACGTCAATTTAACCGTTCAGGGCCATATTGATACGGAAGGTGTGGTTAACTGCCACAGCCTGACCATCCATGGAGATCTCCTTGGAAGGGTCGATGCCGCCGGGGATATTCATGTCAAAGGAACCATCGGCTCAAATGAATCAATTCCCGGTGAATCCGAATTCAGAACGGTTGTCATGTCCGGCGGTCATCTGAATGTGTCCAAAAATATCACCCACTCCAAAATTCTGGCATCAAAAGGGTTCACGGCACCAAAGTCCAGTGTGTTTTACAGTGAAATCCATGCCATGGAAACCATACTCGTCAATAACGTGCACTCCAGCCCTGAGCACCCGTCGGTTCTCCAGGTCGGCAGTATACCCGACCTCAAGGTAAATACCCTCAACCGGCTGATCGATGAAGAGACGACGATACTCAGGACACTCCGGAAACAGGACGAACTCGATACCATCACGTTGAAACTGAAACAAAAAATCAAGACCCAGACCGAATACCTGGAAAAGCAGCATGTCATAAAATATCTTATGGAGATCTGCCATTCAGATTCAACGGAGTTTGACACACCCCTTGAGCAGAGAATCCAGATCCATGAACCCCCGGATGATGAAGGCACACCAAGAGAACCTGGCATGCGGATTTCAAACAATGAAAGTACGCTGACTTTTATGGATGACATCCTGGATCGGGTTCGCGGTTTAACCCTGGACCGGCAGCGGCGGTTTCTGGCGCAGCAGCTGAGTGAAGTCTCAGACCTTTACCGCACCGCTGTCAATGAAGCAGACCGATATACGGCCGAACACAGGGCCAGACATCATCTCATCCTGAAAAAAACCGGAGAGCAGCAGAGCAAAATTGAACATCAGGAAAAAAAGATTGAAGAGCTGATGATTCAAAAAGACTATCTCATGCGCCAGAAGAAGCCCCCCGCTCCGCCATCCCCCCCCCAGATCCGTGTTAAAAACATGGTAGAAAAAAACACCATCATCAAAGGAATTCACACCTCAATGGTGATCAAGGATTCCATATACGGCATCCGAATCAGGGAAGTGAAAAATATGAAGACCCACTCGTATGATATGGTTATTGACGGATATTATGATTGATATGAAGCCGACCCTTCCTGACAAACTGAACATCGGGACCTGCAGTTGGAAATATGATTCATGGAAAGGAATCCTCTACCCTCATGACTGCAGCAACTACCTCGAAGAATATGCGCGCCACTTTTCCATCGTGGAAATCGACCAGTGGTTCTGGTCCCTGTTTGGAGAAAAGATCGCCCTGCCCAAACCCGAAACCGTCTTGGAATACCTGGAGTCCGTACCCGGTGATTTTACATTCAGCATCAAGGTGCCCAACGCCGTCACCCTGACCCATCAATACAGGAAACCGAAAAGCCCGCTGATCGAGAATCCCCATTTTTTGTCCAGCAGCCTCTTTGAGAGCTTCTTGAAAAGCATAGACCCCATGGCGAGACAGATCGACTCATTGATCTTTCAATTTGAATATCTCAACAAAGAAAAGATGCCGGGTCAGTATCATTTCCAGGATCAATTGCATCATTTTTTTGAGAACTGCCCGCAAGAATTTCGATATTGTATTGAAATCCGAAACAAAAATTACCTGAACCGACCCTGGTTTGAATTCCTTAAAAATTCCGGACTCTTTCATGTCTTTTTACAGGGATACTGGATGCCGCCGGTATTTGAAATCTACGGCCGATTCCAGGATTTCATTGAAAACTTTTCTCTGATACGGCTGCATGGTCCAGATCGTGGGGGAATCGAAAAGCAGACCCGAAAAAAATGGAATTCCATTGTCGCCCCGCATGATGGAGAACTCCAGAAATTAAAGATCATGATTCAGAAAATGCTGTCAAAGGGAATGTCGGTGACGCTGAACGTCAATAACCACTACGAAGGATCGGCCCCCCTGACCATCGAGCGGTTCACAAAATTGTGGACAGCGTACTGATTGTCACATGTACTTTTTTTCAATTCGCCGGACCGTACCGCCCTGCTTCATTGATTTCAGGGTTGAGGAAAAAAGTGACGTGATCTCCCGGGTCATGGTCATTTTTGAAAAAGCCACATAGGTTTTTGATGAACTCAAAAGATAGGGCGCCCCGGTTTCTGTTTGATTGACAACAGAGATCTGATCCTGAACCCCCATTTGCTTTGAAAGATTTAAAATGGTGAGTTTGACACCGATGAACATGTCGAATCGATCGCCAATCAGCTTACGGATATTCATTCGATTGTCCACCACCCTGTCGATATGCTTGAAGCGACTGCTGTTAATAGCCTCCTGAATCAATCCGCCGTATTCAAACCCTCTTGAAAGCCCCACGGTATACTGGTTTGCATTTGCCAATCCCTGATCAAGCGTATGGGGATCATCTTGTCTTTTGAAGGCAAACCACTGTTCAATGTAGATCTCTTCGTCCGGATAGAAAAGATACGCGGCCCTTTCTTTTGTATAGGCTGCATCGATAATCGCGTCCGCCGTACCTTTTTCCACCATGATCAAAGCCCGCTTCCAGGGAATAATCTTGACCACGCTGCGATACCCCATTCTTTTGAAACATTCCTGGGCGACTTCAACATTTCGTCCGGTACTGTT
>QZLA01000176.1 GCA_004796375.1 Desulfobacteraceae bacterium | reverse complement strand
GTCTATGTCTGAAGCAAAAATGGAAGGGTGTTCTGCAGAAACAAAATGTTCGGCCGCTTTTTTCTTCAGGTGGTTGAACTGTGCGGGTTTGAATGCCGGCCAGGATTCAAAGGCAAATCCGCGAAGAAAGCCTGCCGGGAGATGGGATTTAATCATACCGGCTTCAAGGGAAAAGGTTCCGGATCCGCACATGGGATCCAGCAGGACATCATCAGGCATGAATCCGGCCCACGCCAGCATGGCCGCGGCAATGGTCTCCCGGATAGGGGCAGCCACAGCCGCCTGCTTTAATCCCCTCTGATAAAGATGCACACCACTGGTATCAAGCGACAGTGTAAACCGGTCATGTTCTCCCCTGACATATACGGTCTGGGGGACGCTCTTACGGACTGAAACCTTGTTTGCCTCGGGGTCAGGACCCATGGGTGTATCAAACCGGGTGGAGAGGGTGTCATTCATACGCTGGGCAAGGGCCGAAGAATGATACAACCGGCACTTTTGGACACTGACCCGGCAGTCCGGGGTCATACTCCGGGGCAGATAAAGCTCCCAGTCCACCTGTTGAGCCTGCCGCTCAAACTCGGAAAACCGTTCGGCCCTGAATGTGGTGATACGCATCAGTATCCGTGATGCACACCTCAAATACAGGTTGGCCAGATAGCAGTCATGTAAGCGGGCCCTGAACATGACACCGCCCGGAATGGCTTCTATGGTGGGGTTATCCGGAAACAGGTGTTTGAGTTCACGTTCACAGGAACCTTCGAGCCCGGGGATGCACACCACAAAAAAGTCATGTTCCGGGCCAATGATCCGCCGCTTGATCCGTTTTTCAAATGCACTGGGTGCCATGATCATTCCTCAAACAAACATTATAATGTCACACTAAAGGAATGATCATGGCAAGTCAAACCGGTTATGCGGATGCTTTGAGTCGGGGCAAACCCTGCAGTTTCTCATGGGCATCCATGAGCAGCTCCTCGGTGGTGTCCCAGCAGATACATTTATCCGTGATCGATACGCCGTATTCCAGGGCATCCAGGTTGCTGTTGAGCTTCTGGTTTCCGGACTTGAGATGGCTTTCCAGCATCATGCCGATGATGCCGTCCTGACCGGACAGTCTTTGATCCAGTACGCTTTTCCATACATGGGGCTGACCCTTGTGATGTTGCCCGGAGTTGTCGTGGGAGCAGTCCACCAGAACGCACTGGTGGAGGTTTCTGGCCTCCAGGTGATCCAGGGCTTTTTCGATGCTCAGCGGGTCATAATTGGGGTGATCCCCGCCCCGGAGTACGATATGGCCGTAGGTATTGCCCGTGGTTTTCACAATACTGGAGCGGCCCTGGGGGTCAATCCCCAGGAAACTCTGTGAGGATTGGGCGGCCTGCAGCGCATTCAGGGCTGCCGTCAGGGTGCCGTCGGTGGAGTTTTTGAATCCGACCGGCATGGACAGCCCGCTGGCCATCTCCCGGTGTGTCTGGGATTCTGTGGTGCGGGCACCGATGGCGACCCAGGAGATGAGCCCGGAGATATACTGGGGGATGATCGGTTCCAGCATCTCAGTGGCCGCCGGCATGCCCATATCATTGATATCGATGAGCAGTTTCCTGGCCTTTTCAAGCCCCAGGTCAATATCACAGGTCCCGTCCAGGCAGGGGTCGTTAATCAGGCCCTTCCATCCCACCGTGGTTCGGGGTTTTTCAAAGTAGACCCGCATGATCAGGCAGATGGTATCGGCTACCTTTTCCCGCATTCTCATCAGTTTTTGGGCATATTCCATGGCAGAATCCCGGTCATGGATGGAGCAGGGCCCCGAGATCACCAGGAGTCTCGGGTCTTTTCCGGTCAGGATGTTCTCAACATCCTTGCGGCCGGATAATACGGTCTGTTCTGCTGCTTTGGTCAGCGGCAGCTGACGCTTGAGTTCCTCGGGTGAGGGTAAGGGGGTGAACGCCTGAATGTTGAGATCATAGGTGAGTGTCATGATGCCTCCGTGTTGTGTGCCGGAGACAGTTATCTTCAAAACCTGCAAATAAAAAAGCCGCAGGCTCTGAAGGCTGCCTGCGGCTTTTGTTGATTTAGTTCATGTCAACGCAAACGCAACAGACAGGCGTCGCCAAAATAAAAATAAAAGTACTGTCTGTTGAATATTGCGTTTGTCATAATTTATTTATTTCCAATAATTGAAATGCCACCTTAATCGCTTATTAAATGGATTGTCAAGTGTTTTTTTTGTTAGCATGATCCGGGATCAGTACGGCATGACCGTAGTCCTCCTCACTGTAATAATCAACCCTGAATCCCGATAACCGGGCCTCCTTTTCAATCCTGTCCCGTGTGAATGACACAAAAGGAACAAAGTTCACGGGACAGTTGATTGATTCATCATGCAACGGCAATAAACCAAAGCTTATCCGGTTGAACATCAGCCGAACGCGTTGTCTAAGCCGGATATATCGGTCAGCAAAGTAGGGGATCATAAAAGACAGCATCAAGGGTGAATTGAGTTTTCTGAACTTCTTGAGCAGATCGATCCTGTCGCTTTGTTTAAATATGTGGCAGTATCCGCCCCATCCGATCACTGCCAGATCATACTGTTGCTGAAGGTCAGGCAGCGTACTTTCAGGTGCATATTGAACCCGGCATGTAAACCCGTATTTTGAAAACGTGTTGTTGCCAAGCTGGATAAGGGTTGGATTGCATTCGTAGGCATCCACATGAAAGCCGTTTCTTGCAAGCCAGATCAGTTCCCTTCCGCTTCCTGCAGCATAGAGAAAAAGATGCTTTTTTCCTGGCAAAATCCTGTCGAATACTCTTTTTTCCCAGTCAAACAGACCTGAAAATATATAGCGTTCATTGTTAAATCTCGGATCTTTACGGTAGTACCGGGAAGTGATTTGTTCCAAACCCTCAAATCCTCCAAAAGCTGGCGCCATGGTGTCAATGATCTGATTGGTTCGTCTGAGAAAAGGTTTCAGAAGTTTATAGGTTATTTTATCTTTGTGTTCGACCCGGTTAGTGAATCGTTGATCCAGTTCCTGGATCAGCGCAACCAGCCGGGGAACGAAATTGATATTACAGCGGCGCAGGGATTTTTTAATGGTCGTTTTAACATAGAATAGTACATAGCGGGTCAGAAAAAGTTTGACATAGGTTCGCCGCTGGTTTGTGATTTGAATCCAGCGGCCCTGTGCTTTGTAAGCCGTTACCCGGCCCATGATGTTTTCAGCAGGTGCCGGGGTGTCTGGATAGGTACAGTTGTCCCCCCAGGTCTGTATCCAGGTTTTATTATTTCTCCTAAAGAGAAGTGCAATCCGGTGGATCTTGGTCTGCTGCCCCGGGATATGAAGCAGAACAATATCTCCAAGTTTCGGCGGAATTTTTCTAATAGGTTCGATGTTCAAAAGGGCTTTTTCCGGGATAGCCGGAAACATACTGGTCCCAAAAGCCGGTTTATTTACCGGATACCCCTCTTCAAGAAGGGATTGGACAATATCTTCAGCTTGACTTTTCATAGGACGCTGAGAAGCTTCTCCACGGCAGATTGGTCCGGGGTAAACCCGAAACGATAGGATGGGATGCTTTGAGCTGTGATATTCAATAGATCAATTGCATCCGGTATGGTGTGGGGCAGCCAGTTGAATGTCCTGGAGTTGTGAAGCAGAAGTTTACTGGCCTCAGGTGGAGTGAGCCGCTTTAATTCGTTCTGCTTGGCATGCTCGAGAAAAAAAATCGAGTGGAGCTTGCCTGAATCCGGAACCGGAGGCCCGATAATACCAGGCCAGGGTGTTCCGTAAGCGATAATTTCATTATCAATTTTTGATATAAATGGATCTTCTTCAGTAAGACAGGTGCCACCGCATTCACAGGATAGTTTGCTCAGGGTGGTCTTACCCACACCTGAATCACCCATCAAAAGGATATATTTCCCCTCCAGAACCACCAGGGCACCATGAAGATAACAATACTTTTCAAGGCTGGCCCGCCCCCAGAGAATGAGCCTCAATGTGGGATCGCCGTTGTAGTTGATAGAGCCGTCACGCTCGATGCTGATCTCCTTTTCATAGGGTGACCAGATTTTGACATCACTGAAATCGGGATCGGTCAGGAATTGTCCGGTAAAATAGTTGAAAATCAGATTTTCGCCGTTTCGTAAAAGTTTGATGGAGCGATTGCGATTTTTAATGTGATTTTTCGCATCTACGCCGGTGAATGATTTTTCAACGATATTAATGTTTAATTTCGGTGTCGTTTTATTCCTTGTATTTGGTTTAAATAATTCAAGATTGCTGTTCAACGGCGAGAGTGTTTCTTGTGCGAAATTCAATTCAATGGATATTCGCAATATGTCAAGTCGGATCGTATCCAAAGCTTAGATTCAATATTAGTAATCCTTGGGCGGATAACCAGGCTGCGAAAAACCCTGATAAGGGGCATCCAGAGAACCTGTCTGTGAATTCCAGCAGGCATCTTGATTGCCGGCCTCCACGCCACATGGGTCATGCTGGGCAGATGCTTTACTGCTTCCTTTGCAATTATCACTCATCTCCTTGTCAAATACGAGATCAATCCTATTGATCTCGGGTTTGGTCCAATTTGTTTTTGTTGTCTTCAATTCCATGGTTGTTCCTTTCTGCATGTTGCATCTATTAAACATCGGCTAGAGATTTTATCCGATGTGATAGTCCATACTGTTTAGCTCTGGCTTTTGCAAGACGACATCTGAACGGTACAGGTCCAGTCGGGGAACACCCTTCAAGAAGGGCAAACGCCACGCACTGCCCGCACAGCTCAAACGCATCACACGTCTGGCAGGGTCCAGGTGCTAATGGGAAATCTCTTATCATTTTCGGGATCGCCTCGTGCCAACCCTCCTCGAGTGATCCTTGTCTCAAATCATAACTCACGCTTTCAAGCGGCAGGCAGGGGTGCATGCCGCCGTAGCAATCGATATAGGCACTGGATTTTCCGATATTGCAGGTGAATGCACTCCTTTTCCCGTTGGGAGGGGCGGCCGGCTGCCAGTTCTTGATCCGGTTAAGCAGTTCCTGGTTTCGGATGCGGACGCGGGCTTCGAGTTCAACACACTCCTCAGGCGACAGCCGGATATCCTGCACCTTGTTGGAAGAGCAGGGAAATGCTCCGATCAGGTCCACATCCCATCTGAAAAGGTCGCAGTATTGTTCTCCGATACTTTTCACTTGATCAAAGTCATCAATATTCAAGCGGGTGAAGACTCCCTTTACCTCAAGGGGAATGCCTGTTTCAGAAAGGATTTCCAGAGTACTCATGATCCTGGTGAACATGTTTTTGTGGCCCGTGACCCGTTCATAGGTCTCGTCAGACGCACCGTAAAGCGTTATTGACAGCTCATAAGGGGTCCACTCGGCCAGAAAATCGACCATTTTTTCGTCAATGAGTGAGCCATTGGTAAACAGGGAGATGAGAAATCCTTTTTGCTTGAGAAATTTCCATAACGTTTTGAAATCTTTTCTCAGGAGAGGTTCCCCGCCCGTCAGTGTGAGAAAAAATCCCTGCTCATTAGCATACTGCTCGAAAATACGGATCCATTCATCCGTTGTAAGTTCCTCTTCCGGGATATAGGGTTTGATTGGATTGGCACAATAACACTGCCCGCACTTGAAATTACACCGGCGTGTCAGTTCCGCAGAAAGTCCACTCAGTGGCCTTTTTTTGTCACTTTTCACGGTTCTCATGTATTCTTGAATGGTGCAAACAAGCATTTATTAATCTCCAACAGGTTCAATAACCCCGGTTTCAAGAAAGTCATTTAGCAGGGTTTCAATATCCGTTTTGATAGATCCGGGTTCCTTTTCACTAAAAGATTTTGAAACCTCTGATACCAATTCATCAATAGATC
>QZLA01000060.1 GCA_004796375.1 Desulfobacteraceae bacterium | reverse complement strand
CTTTTAAAGAAGATTGCCCGGATCTTCGCAACACCAAAGTGATAGACATTATAGATGAACTTCACAGTTTTGGAGTGGATGTGATTATTCATGATCCAGTTGCGGATAGAAATGAAGCCAAATCCCACTATGGATTGGATTTTTGTAAATGGGAGGACCTGAAGGAACTGGATGCTTTATTGATTGCCGTACCACATAAAGAATTTCGGTCAAAACCAGTATCTGAATTCACTGGAATGTTAACATCCAATGGGTGCCTGATTGATGTGAAATCAATGCTGGATATCGAACAGACAAAGGCTTTATGCAGTAAAGGTGGTGTTTCGTACTGGCGTTTGTAAGTGCCTGTGTTTAAAGATCCAAAGCCCTGGATACAATCTCGTACACATTTTTTGACAGCCCCTCATGGTTGACTATCCCGGAGAGCTGGCTTTTCATCATCTCTTGGCGGGCAGGGTCATATTTTTTCCAGTGGTTGAATCCCGCAGCCAGACGGGAGGTGATCTGGGGGTTTATTGCATCCAGTTCCAGTACCATCCGTGTCAGGAATTCATATCCCTTCCCATCCTTTCTGTGGAAACTGACCGGGTTGAACATGATAAATGAGCCGATCAGTGATCTGACCTTATTGGGGTTTTTCAATGAAAAATCCCTGTGCTGAAGGAGCGCTTCAACCGTTTCCAATGCATCCCTGCGCCTGGAACCGGCCTGAACGGCAAACCATTTATCCAGCACCAGGGTGTCATGCTTCCATTTGTCGTAGAACTGTTCGACTGCCTGGCGACACTTTTCTGAGTCCAGGTGGGACAACGCACTGAAAGCAGCAATCTCGTCCGTCATATTCCGGGCATGGTCAAAATGGTTAAACACCATCTGTGCGGATTCATCCGTGTTCAGAGACCCGATATAGGACAGGCACAAATTTTTCAGGCTCCTGTCGGCAATCGCTGATGCTGAAATGCTTTGTGGATCTGCCTTGCCACATTGATCAATGATCTGCAGCAGGTCATCCTTCAATTCCATGGCCATGTGACTCATCAGAAAACAACGGGCCTCGTGAATGGCATCGACATCCACCGGGTCAAAGTGGTTTTTGATCTCATTTTCATCCGGTATGGCAAGGGCCTTACTGGTGAATGCCCGGTCCGCATCTTTGCGGTTCAAGGCACTTTTGAATGCGTCCACCAGCAGGGGGGAAACCGTTAGAGGGGCACCTTTATGAATCTGGCTGACCAGGGATTTGATCTCCCGGATAAAAAGGGTTTGGGCGGCATCATACCGGTTGAATTCATCGGTATCACGGGCCATCAGGAATGCGATTTCCGAGTCAGACAGATCTGTTTCAATGGTAACCGGGGCAGAAAATTCCCTGAATATGGAAGGAACCGCATCTGACGGGATATTCTCAAAAACGAACTGCTCCCTGTCTTTTTTCAGGTTGATGACGCTTTTTTCACCATCGATCAGGTCCTTGCCTGAACGGTCTACAATTCCGAATTTTACCGGGATATGAAGCGGTGCCTTGACCTTTTGGTTCCGGTCCGGTTTGGTCTGCTGCTCCAGTGTCAGGGTCAATGTATTTGAATCGCTGTCATGGGACCGGGTCATCCGGACGGTTGGGGTACCGGACTGGGTATACCAGAGTTTGAACTGTGTCAGGTCGATGCCAGAGGATTCGGTCATCACATCAAGGAAGTCCTCAATGGTGACGGCCATACCGTCAAACCGTTCAAAATACAGGTCCATGGCCTTTCTGAACAGGGGCCATCCCAGAATCTGGCTCACCATCCTGACCACTTCAGAGCCCTTTTCATACACGGTCATGGTGTAAAAGTTGTTCATTTCAATATAGGATTCAGGGCGGACCGGGTGGGCCATTGGGCCGGCATCTTCAGGGAATTGTGCAAACCTGAGCATCTTGACATCCGCAATGCGCTTGACACCCCTGGAGTTCATATCTGAAGAAAACTCCTGGTCCCTGAAAACGGTCAGGCCCTCTTTGAGGCTGAGCTGGAACCAGTTTTTCAGGGTAACCCGGTTCCCGGACCAGTTGTGAAAATATTCATGGGCAATGACCGCCTGGATATTCAGAAAATCCTGGTCTGTGGCACTTTCTGCATTGGCCAGGACATATTTGGTGTTGAAGATATTGAGTCCCTTGTTTTCCATGGCACCGGCATTAAAATCATTGACCGCCACAATTTGATACAGATCCAGGTCGTATTCGCGCCCGAACCGTTCCTCATCCCACTTCATGGACTGCTTGAGGGACAGCATGGCATGATCGCATTTGTCGATGCTGGCCTGGTCTGAGTAGATGTGAAGATCGATGGTCCTGCCGGTGCAGGTGATGAACTGATCCTTTAAACACTCAAGGTCTCCGGCCACCAGGGCAAACAGGTAGGCGGGTTTTTTGAAAGGATCCTCCCATGTCACATAGTGACGGTTATCTGGCAAGTCTCCGGTCCCGGTTCGGTTGCCGTTGGACAGCAGAACCGGGTATTTATCTTTGTCTGCAATGATGGTGCAGGTAAAGGTGGTCATGACATCCGGACGATCCGGAAAGGGTGTGATTTTTCTGAAACCCTCCGCCTCACACTGGGTACAGAACATGCCGTTGGACATGTAAAGGCCTTCAAGGGAGGTGTTTTTGTGGGGTTCGATCACTGATACGATCTCAAGGGAAAACTGATCCGGTGTGCTGTTCAGCTTGAATTGCTCATTGTCAGTCCCATATTCATGGGGCAGCAGCACCATGCCGTCCGCCACCACCGACTCAATAACCATCTCTTTCATGTCAAAAACAAGGGAGGAGGTTTCATCGGCAACATCAAGGTTCCGGCGGATATCCATCACAGAGGTGACCCGGGCTTGGGTGTCAGAAAGTTCAAACTTGAGATCGATATGATCCACAATGTATTCAAACGGGCGGTAGTCTTTCAGGTATTTGGTGTCATGTGTTTTCATAATCCACAAAGATAAAACGCCTCTATTTGCTTGTCAATCGTTGATTTTCTCCCTGTGTTTGTATTATGTTAAAATTTCTTGCACAGGATTTGATGGTGTTTATAGTTTTAGAACTGTTATGGTATAGACCCATGTGTCACACTCGAGTAACTTGAAAAAGGGGGAACCTGAATCCATGAATTTAACGATTATCGGTACCGGCTATGTCGGGCTTGTAACCGGGGCATGCTTCTCGGAGATGGGGAGCCGCGTCACCTGCGTGGATATCGATCATGAAAAGATAGAGAATCTCAAGCAGGGCATCCTGCCGATCTACGAACCCGGCCTTGAGCAGCTGGTGGTTCAAAACACCAAGGAGGGGTTGCTCAATTTCAGCACCAGCCTGGAAGAGGCTGCCCAAAATTCCAATATCTTCTTTATTGCCGTGGGCACACCACCGGGGGAGGACGGGTCTGCCGACCTTCAATATGTCCTGCAGGTCGCCAGGCAGATCGGGCGTTACATTGATGACTATTCGGTCATCGTCGACAAATCAACGGTACCGGTAGGAACGGCCGATCAGGTCAGGGAGGCGATCAGCACGGAGCTTGAGAACCGTGGTGTTTCCATTGACTTTGATGTTGTCAGTAACCCTGAGTTTCTCAAGGAGGGTGCCGCTGTAGAGGATTTCCTCAAACCTGACCGTATCGTGATCGGTGCCGATTCTGAACGGGCATTGAAAATCATGCGTCGGCTTTATGCGCCATTCTCAAGAAATAGAGATAAAATTGTATCCATGAAGGTGAAGGATGCAGAGATGACCAAGTATGCCGCTAACTCCATGCTGGCCACCAAGATCTCCTTTATGAACGAGATCTCAAATATATGCGAGCGGCTCGGGGTTGACGTAGAAAATGTCCGCAAGGGGATTGGTTCTGACACCCGTATTGGATACTCATTTATATACCCGGGATGCGGGTATGGGGGCTCCTGTTTTCCCAAGGATGTCAAAGCATTGATCCGCACCAGCCGGGATACCGGATTTGAGCCGGAAGTGCTCAATGCTGTGGAAAATAGAAACTTTAATCAGAAGCGGGTACTGTCCCAGAAAATAAAAAACCGGTTTGGTCAGGACCTGTCGGACAAGACCTTTGCCGTATGGGGGCTGGCATTTAAACCGGGAACCGATGATATGCGCGAAGCATCATCCATTGTCCTGATCGAGGATCTGATCACGGCAGGTGCCCGTATCAAGGCATGGGACCCTGTGGCAATGATCCAGGCAGAGAAAGAGTTTCCGGCACAGTGGTTTGATAAGGAAATGCTCACCTTTGCAGAAAACCAGTATGAGGCCGTTGAAAACACCGATGCTCTGATTCTGGTCACGGAGTGGAAAATATTCAGGCAACCGGATTTCAAACGTATTGCACAGACCATTAATCAAAAAGTGATCATTGACGGCAGAAACCAGTATGATCCTGAAGAGGTCAAAGAGATGGGATTTGAATATTACGGTATCGGCCGCGAATAGATAAAAACCGGTTAAACGGATCACCCCCCGGTTTTTAATTCCTCAAGCGCTTCCCAGCGATTGTAAAGCGTGGTGACCTCTTTTTCGGCTTCTGCCAGTTCTGCGCAGGCCGCTGACATTAATCCGGGATCCTGGGAGATTTCAGGATCCTGGATCTTTGCCTGCAGTTCCTCAACCTGTGATTCCGCTTCAAGGATCTTTTCTTCGATATGATCCAGTTCATACTGGTCTTTGTACGAAAGTCTGGCAGGCCCCTGATGGGTCGCGGATGATTGGGGCGTTTCCGCCTTCTTCTTCTCTTTTACCGTGCCCTGTTTCTTTTTCTGCAATTCCAATTGATAGGTTTTTTTGTAACTCAGGATCTGGTCATAGCTCTTAAAGAACCGGGCATCCTGTTCCGGGCTTAAATACAGAAGGTTTTGGGTAAGGTTCTCCATGAGATACCGGTCATGGGATACCAGCACAACCGCCCCTGGGAATCGGGAAAGGCTGTCCTCCAAGACTTCAAGGGAAAGGATATCCAGGTCATTGGTGGGTTCGTCCAGCAGCAGGATATCACAGGGCTGCAGCATGAGATTGGCAATCAGGATGCGGGCCTTTTCACCGCCGGAAAGCTGGCGAACCGGCATGTCAAGTTGATCCGGCATAAAAAGAAAGCGTTTGGCCCAGGTAACAATGTGAATGGTTCGGCCGCCGTAGTTGACAGAATCCCCGCCCGTGGGGTTGAGGGCCTCTTTTAAGGTCATGTCGGGATCCAGTCGGGAACGGGCCTGGTCAAACACCGCAATTTTAAGGTCCTCTGCCCAAAAAAGTTTGCCGGAATCGGAAGGGATCTGTTTTTCCAAGATACTGAGGAATGTTGATTTGCCGCTCCCGTTTTCTCCCACCACACCCAGGCAGGATTCAGGGCCCAGTTCAAAGCTGATCTCCTTGAACAATGTTTTGCCGGCAATGGATTTGGACAGGTTCAAGCCGGTCATCAATTTCTTGGTTTGTCGGCCGGTACCCAAAAAGTCGATATCCACGGTAGCGGTCTGGCGGTTTCTCTGTTTAAGGGCATACAGCTCCAGGCGAAGCCTGCCGGCCTGATCAATCCGGTGCTTGGCCTTGGTGGTCCTGGCCTTGGGTCCCTGGGCAAGCCATTCGTCCTCGCGCCTCATTTTACTGGACAGGGAGCCTTCAAGTTTCTGCTGGGCATTGAGGAACTTTTCCCTCTCCCGGATAAACCGGGTGTATCCCCCCTTGACCTTGAAGTAGCCCTCCTCATAACACCTGCCAATCTCCATGACTGAACCGCATACATTATCCAGAAACCGACGGTCATGGCTGACCAGTAGGAAGGAAAACCTGGCGGATTTAAGGATCTGCTCCAGCCACAATATCCCGTCAATATCCAAATGGTTGGTGGGTTCATCCAGAAGCAGCACATCCGGCTTGGTATTCAGCGCCCGGACAATGGCCAGGCGCTTTCTCCACCCGCCTGACAATGCACCCGTAAGTTCTGACGGATCCGGGAACCCGCCGGTGCCGATGGACCGCTGGACGATCCGGTGCTGCTCCTTGTCCTCAAGTGACAAATGGGCAATGCCATCATACAGGGTCTCTTCAACGGTTTTTTCTTCATCCAGGTCGTCCGCCTGGGGCAGGTAGGTACAGGCCATTTGCTTCAGGGTTAGAATTTCTCCCTGATCCGGGTGGGTCAGACCTGCAATGATCCTCAGAAGCGTTGATTTGCCCGATCCGTTCATCCCGATCAGACCCAGTTTTTCATCCGGCTTGAATTCAAAGGAAAGGTCCTCGAACAGGGTGTCATCCCCATAGGTCTTATGGATCGATTTTAAGGAAAACAGGCTGGTCATGATAGGTGATCTGTCGATTTGAGACGTTTATAAACTCGTACCATTTTAATGATAAAGGTCGCACCCAGGGCCGCAGAAATCAAGATAATCAGGGAGGCGGCAAAAAAGGTCATGATGAAGTTGTAGGGGTTGTTCAAAGAGTAAGATCCAATGAGAAGATCGATACCGAAAATAAAGAAAAAGATTGATACCAGGGTCAGAAAAACCTGGAGGATCCACCAGTAGTATTTCATGAATATCCAAATATTAAGTTAAAATTTCAGGTGGCTACTTTACCTGTTTTGGCTGAAAAAATCAATTTCATTACCAATTCGTAACCCGTTTCTAAGTTGTATTGATTTGAAATTATGACTATTATGGGCCATTATCAATGGGAAAGGCAAGGAGGATATGCGTTGAAAAGTTATCGAAAAGAGCTGTGGTTTGATATCCCAACCCGCCGGGCATTCATCAATATCACCCCAGAGGTGAACCAGTGTTTGAAAGAGAGCGGCATCCAGGAGGGGCTTGTGCTGGTCAATGCCATGCATATCACGGCATCCGTATTTATAAACGACGATGAGTCAGGGCTTCATCATGATTATGAGGTCTGGTTGGAAAAGCTGGCGCCCCATGAGCCTGTCGAATCCTACCGCCACAACGTGGGGGAGGACAATGCAGATGCCCATATGAAGCGGCAGATCATGGGCAGAGAGGTGGTTGTGGCCATTACAGAGGGGCGGCTGGATTTCGGGACCTGGGAGCGGATCTTTTACGGTGAGTTTGACGGCAGAAGAAAGAAGCGGGTTCTAGTTAAAATCATTGGTGAATAGCAGGTGGTGTCATGAAAATTCTTCTGGTTGAAGATGATGAGAAAATTTCCGGTTTTATCAATAAAGGGCTTGAAGCTTCCGGGTTTGCCGTTGACAGGGCCTATACCGGAATGGACGGGCTGGCATTCGTAGAGACCCAGAGCTATGATACCCTGGTTATCGATATCATGCTGCCGGAACTCGATGGGATCTCCCTGATTCAAAAGATCAGGGGGCAGGGCATCAATACACCGATCATCGTGCTTTCCGCACGGGATCGTGTGGGTGACCGCATCAAGGGTCTTGAGGCCGGTGCGGATGATTATCTGACCAAACCCTTTTCTTTTTCAGAGCTGCTGGCCAGGATCCAGGCACTGATCCGGCGGGCGTCCAATATCACCGATCCCATGGTCCTCAGGTATGAAGACCTGCGGCTTGATATTGTCAAGCGTGAGGTGAAACGCAGTGATTCGCCCATCGATCTCCAGCCCCTTGAGTTTTCCCTTCTGGAATATCTGTTGAGGAATAAGGAGCGCGTGGTTTCAAAAACCATGATCATGGAACATGTGTGGAATTACAACTTTGATCCCATGACCAATGTGGTTGAAGCAAGGATCTGCAAATTGAGGGACAAAGTGGACAAGGGGTTTGACCCCAAGCTGATACATACGGTCCGCGGTGCCGGTTATGTGTTGAAGAAGGGTGAATGATCCTCAGGTTTTTCAAGACCATTGCCTTCAGGTTGACCGTCTGGTATGCCGGGGTATTCTCAGTCTCCTCCTGTGTGGTGTTTATCCTGTTTTATTTCCTGGCCACCCAGGTGATCGTCAACCAGATGGACCAGGAACTGCTGGATAAGTCCGGTATTTTCTCCACCATTATCCAGCGCAAAGGCATGGCCGGTGCCAATAATCTTGCCGTGCTTGAAGCCCAGGCAGCCGGTGAGAAAAAGGTGTTTTTCAGGCTGCTGTATCCCAACGGAGAGGTGTTTGCCACCTCTCACATGGGGTACTGGGGAAATATCCAGGTACATCAGCCCTCCCTTGAAGCCCTGATCCGGCTCAAGGAGCACGTGTTCCTCACCCAGACCGTCAAGCACGATGCCCGGCCGCTGAAATCATCCAAAGCCCGTGTGCTGTATGATTTTGTGGCACCGGACGTGATCCTGCAGACCGGGTTATCCATGGACACCTATGAGTCCTTCCTTGCGGCGTATAAACGGATTTTCGGGCTGGCCATGGGCTTTGTGGTGGTGTTTTCCGCGTTACTGGGCTGGTTCATGTCCAAAAAAGCACTGTCCGGTGTTGACACCATCACCACCACCGTGAAAAAGATCACCGGTTCGACCCTGGATGAACGGGTGTTTGAAACAGGAAACCAGGACGAGCTGGATTACCTGGCCAAAACCTTTAACCAGATGCTGGACCGTATCCAGATCCTGATTAAAAGTATCCAGGAGATGAGCGACAATATCGCCCATGACCTCAAGAGCCCGATCACAAGAATCCGAGGGTTTGCAGAACTTTCGCTGGTACAGCAGGACACCCTTGACGATTACCGTGCCATGGCGGCCAACACCATTGAAGAGTCTGACCGGCTGCTGGACATGATCAACACCATGCTGGTGATCTCAAAGGTGGATGCCGGGCAGGAGGAGTTTAATTTTGAGCTCATTGACCTGTCCGCCATGATTCTGGATGCATGTGAGCTTTACCAGCCCCTTGCAGAGGAACGGCAGCTGGATTTTACCTTTGATATCCAGGACCAGGCGATTGTTTCCGGAGACCGGCGGATGCTCCAGCGGGCATTTTCCAACCTGGTGGACAATGCCTTTAAATATACCCGGCCCAACGATTCGGTTTCTGTCAGGCTGCTCAACGATGTTTCGAAACTCACGGTTGAGATATCCGATACCGGCATCGGCATCGACCCCTTGGATCTCGAGAAAATTTTCCAGCGGTTTTACCGGGCAGATGAGTCCCGGACCAAACAGGGGGCAGGACTGGGCTTAAGCCTTGCCAGGACCATTGCAAGGGCACACAGCGGCGATATCACCGTGACCAGCCAAAAAGGTGAAAACACCTGTTTTTCCTTTGTATTACCACATGGTAATTCCCCCGTCATTTAAATGTCATATTCCTGTATTATACTGTGTTCATGAAAGCCAGTAAAAATCATTTAACAGATATTCGTATAAGGAGGCATCATGAAACCACTTAAATCAATACTTGCTGTATTGCTCATATTCGGATTTTTTACCCTGCCGGTTCAGGCCGGGTTCTCATCCGCCAAAAAAATGATACCCGCCAGTTTCAGCGAACTGGCCAAATATGCCAAGCCCGGTGTGGTCAATATCCAGATTTCAAAGACCACATCCACCAGCGGTCGCGGGTTGGAACATTTCTTCGGACATCCTTTCGGGCAGAATGATCCGTTTGAAGAGTTTTTCGGCCCCTTTTTCAGGCAGCAGCCGAGAGAACGCAAACAGAGCAGCCTGGGATCCGGCTTTATCGTTGATAAAGAAGGCTATATCGTCACCAACAACCATGTGATCGACGGCGCAGACGAAGTCAAGGTCCTTTTATCTGACAAGCGTGAATTTGATGCCAAGGTGATCGGGACTGATTCGGTCACTGATCTGGCATTGATCAAAATCGAAGCAGACGATCTGACACCGTTGAAATTCGGCAGTTCCGACAAATTGGAAGTCGGTTCATGGGTCGTGGCCATCGGCTCTCCGCTAGGGCTTGATCAGACCGTGACTGCCGGGATCGTCAGTTACAAAGG
>QZLA01000390.1 GCA_004796375.1 Desulfobacteraceae bacterium | reverse complement strand
GGAAAATGACCGGTGCTCATAACCAAACAGTGTAACGGTCCGGGTGGTTCCGGTACTGAACGTAATGGTCATATACAACGGGGCAGCCGTGGGATTGAGCAGGCTCAGACCGGTCCACCAGTTGGTGTTTGAGGCGATGTGAGAGATATGGACGGTGGACTGGTTGGCCTGGTTGGCCGCCGGGATGGCGCCACGGTAGCGGTCATCCACATAAAACTTCATGTATCCGCACCCTGAACCCGTACTTGCTTCAAAAATCATGTATCCGATGGTGTGGGGCAGTGCAAAATCACTGCCGACTGCATATTGAATCCTACCATTGGGTGGCAGGGAAACCGGCAGGGAATCGACCAGGGCACCGCTGTCCGAATATGCCTTCAATGTTCCGGTCAGTGTTGTGGTGCCGCTCTTGTTGATCAGGCACACTTCGGTTTCCCAGGTGGTGTTGGATGCGATATGGGGGTAATAGAGCCGTACCTCTGATCCTGTCGACCCGGCCTGCCACCGGTTGTAAAAATAGTTCAATAGATCCACAAACTCCATGGTGGCTTTCTGCTGTCCGGCAGAAGAGGGATGAGAATCCCATTCACCATTGGGATAGTATGAAAAATTGCTGTTGCCCGGTGTGGTATGTTCCGGAGCGCTGACGTTCCACCGGTGATGGTTGTCCGGACCGGTCAGTACATTAAAGTAGTCAAACACCGCCACATTGCTGTGAGGATAGCCATCCAGCCAGTCATTGACCAGCCAGTTGTTGAAGGCCCGCGCATTGGCGGCCCGCTGGGACGGGGTAAGGATATCCGGTGAGTAGGCATTTTCAACCTGGGGCGGTGCCGTGATCACGACAAAGAGTTTGTCCGTCCGGGTTGAAAAGTAGGTCAGGATATTGTTGTAAACCGCTTTTGCATTGGCCACGGTGTATGAACCGTCAGGCGCGGACTGGGGTGGATCGCCGGGATTGCCGTAGAGATCGGAGTTGGGATAGCAGGATTTGAACATCACGATGGTGTTTTCACCGCCGGGGTCAGCAGCCATCCGGGACCAGTCGCCGAAACCGCCGATATTCTGGCCGGTTTCGGCGTACAGGGCTGAGAGGATCTCAGAGCTGTTTTCACCGGTGAACCATTCCGGCCAGTTGATGATATCGGTCCGGTCGCCGATGCCGTGGGGGCCCCACCCGTAATTGGTGGCACTGACGTAATAGTTGTTGTTCTTCAGGGCCGTGCCCAAGGCCCCCCAGGGCTGGCCGGAATTGCTGTCCGCCAGCCAGTTGCCGCCTGTGGAGTGGTGGATGAATACCAGTTTGACAGGGGAGCCCGGCATGGTGTTGTCAATGCCGGCAGCAATGGAAGAAACCGGTTGAAACAGGCTAAAACAGGTAAGGGTAAGAAGGTGGATAAATATAAGAAAACGCATGGCATCCTCTCTTCAAGGGTTGTTTTATACCTTTTACCATGAACCGGCAGCAGGTTCAAAAAAAAGTGAACGGTTTTACACAGGTCATGGCCGGATGGCTATGCCGCCCAGGTATGCGCTATGAGAATTGATTTTTCAACCTTCGGGCGGTATAGTAACCGGTAACCGGCCGATTCCGTTTGGGAGAGGGATCAGTTACAGGCTGTCCGCCTGTGATCCGGCCGCCGCAGTACTGAGAGTAATCAAAACAGACAGGAGAGATTATGGATGAACTGATCAACACCCGCCTGGTGCAGTTCCTGAAAGTACTGGGCCTGGATGAGGAACCCATGGGAATGTTTTTCTGCGACCAACCGCCGGAGGGCGGGTTTTCACCCAAGGCAGGGGATCTGCCCACCCTGGAAAAGGAGAGGGACAACGCGGTTAACTGGCAGGAGGTGTTTGGATCTTTTTCCTGCGTAATAAAAAATATCTGGCTGGCCCGTAAGAAACAAAGCACTGCATGGTTCAGTGCAAGTCATTTCGGATGCCCTGGCGGCGCCTTCTGGCTGGGATTTAATAAACCCCAGGTGGAGACCATCATTAATTACGTATCCTCGGGGATTCCCGGGCAGATGGAGGGGGAGTTTTACTGTGAATCCCCGGACAAACTCAGGCAGATTTTCGGACAGGTAGACCCGGTGCCTGCACCCAAACCCTATTGTGTGTTCAAACCCCTGGGACAGTTTGAAGACAGCGAAGTCCCATTGCTGGTGACCTTTTTTTCAAGACCGGAATCCCTGTGCGGTCTGCATCAGCTGGCCGCCTTTGTCACAAACGATCCGGAGGTGGTGATGTCACCCTGGAGTGCGGCCTGCGGCAGCATGGGGGCATGGCCCATGCATTATCTGGAAAAGGGGATGGAAAAAGCCGTCATCGGCGGCTGGGACCCGTCGGCCCGCAAGTTTTTCAAGACCGATGAACTGACCTTTACCGTTCCCTATGACATGTTCGTATCCATGCTGGAAAAATATGAAGGTTCTTTTTTAAAAACGTCGACCTGGGAAAATGTTCACACAAAGATCAGGAAAAGTAAAACCGCCTGGAAGGAGTCCGAAGAATAACGGGCCGGGCAGGGGCCCTACGCACACTGCTTTGGATCCGGGGTTGCTCCCGCTTTGATTCAGGGATCAGTGATTCGAGCCGGGCGATCCGGTCAGAGGTCAACGGATGGGTCCTCAGGATTGAGGGGGCAGCCATGCGGTAGGGATTGACAAGGCGCTGCCGCCAGGACTGCCGGTGAATCCGTTCAATTTTGGACAATGCCCGGATCAGGCCCATTGGTGATCCGGTCAGCCTTGCACTGTCCAGGTCGGCGGCAAACTCCCGGGTCCGGGACAGGGCCAGGTTGAACAGGATGCTCAGGCTTGGGGCAAACACCAGGAACAGGAATAGTAAGATAGGGATCCCTTCACCCCCGAACAGGAAGAAAGGAATGGAAAACAGGATCAATACCTGCCCGGTTACAGACATGAACCGGGTCACCTGGTTGAACAGGCCGGCCATCCCCATCACCTGCATGTCATTGTTTTTGATATGGGCGACTTCATGTCCGAGAATGGCCTGGGTTTCCCTGATATCCAGGATCCTGAGCAGGCCTTCCGATATGGATATCGCCGCATTGTCCCGGGTTCCGGCGGCAAAGGCATTGGGTGCTGCAACCGGCTGGACATAGAGCCTGGGCAGGGTTTTAAGACCGGCCCTGGCAGACAGCTCTTCAAGTATGGCGTAAAGTCTGGGAGCGGAACCGTGTGTCAGCGGCCGGGCACGATAGGCTTTCATCACCAGGTGCGGCGGCACCCGGGGGCTGAACAGGAAAATGAGCGCACCGGCGATCATTGCCATTTTGATGCCGGCAAGACCGGCTGTCATCCATCCGATGAGACTGAGCAGCCCGGCCATGGCCGCGAGGAGGAGCACGGTATGCAGCAGGTTCAGATATTTATGGCGGACCACTGTATTTTTTCTGGGGTGTGGTATGTGTTGTTGCTGTATCATATCGTCCTCCGTCACGGCGTATGAATTAAGATGGTGTTAAACCAAAGATAAGAATGATTCATTACTGTGTCAATTGCATTGCAAAAAGTAATGCAATGTATATTAAGGAGAATTCATGATCCGTCTTGGACTCTGCTGCATATTCCGTGACCAGCCTATTCGATTCCGGCGGACCACGGCCAAATACCTGGCATCTCTCTCCCGCAGGGGCCAGCTGGGACGGCTGTCCGAAATCTGTCTTCACAATGCCCAAAGCCTGAAAAAGGCCCTGGCCTTCTGTTGGGAGAACGGGATCGGATGTTTCAGGATCAACAGCCAGATCCTGCCCCTCAAGACCCACCCGGACGCTGGGTATGACATGTCCGATCTGCCCGGAGGCGATGAGATCATCCGGTTGTTCAAGGATTGCGGCAGTTATGCTGCAGATCATGACATCCGGACCACATTCCATCCGGATCAGTTTATTGTGCTGTCGTCACCGGATCCCGGCGTAGTCGAACGGTCTGTGGCTGACCTTGGCTACCAGGCTGGGGTGGCCCAATGGGTCGGCGCTGATGTGATCAACATCCACGCCGGGGGTGTTTACGGCGACAAACCTGCGGCACTTGACCGGCTGGCCAGCCGGATCGCTCAACTGCCGGACAGGATCAAAAGCCGCCTCACCCTGGAAAATGATGACCGGAGCTATACCCCGTCAGACCTGCTGCCGCTCTGCCGACGCCTTGGTATTCCCCTGGTATATGATGTTCACCACCACCGCTGCCTCAAGGACGAGCTGACAATAACACAGGCCACCCGCCTGGCCCTTGAAACCTGGAACCGGGAACCGCTGTTCCACATTTCATCCCCCAAAGAGGGGTGGGGTAAAGGAGATGAGCGCAAGCACCACGATCGTATTGATCTGGGTGATTTTCCTGATGCGTGGAAGGGGTTGAGTGTTACGGTGGAGGTGGAGGCCAAGGCCAAGGAGCATGCTGTCTTAGCCCTTAAATCAGAGCTTCAAGCGCTTTCCTAAAAAAAGGAGGCAGAGCCTCAAAGAGGCTCTGCCTGGTGGGTCATTGTCAGATGACATGGTGTGGACTATCCGGCGACATCAATGCCGGGGTCACATCCCAGATTCTTGTCCGGGAGTTCGCATTCAAAGTTGTTGTGGCGGGTATCTACATGACCCTGATCTCTGTCCTTGTCTGATTCGATGTAGTTGTCTACTCTTTTGATATTTTCAGTCATTTTATCACCTCATGAATAATTTTGTTTTAAATTTTTAGCCGATTTCTTCGAGACTCTGCCTTTGTTCGACTTTAGATATAATTTAATGCGGTTATGATTCGATGCAATACTGATAAAAAGGGTATTTAATGATAGGTTGAAACTATTATTAGTGCGCCGGGATCATAAATCAGGTGTGCCCTGTTCATGGATATGGTATGCTGTCTGTCATGACAAACGGTTCAAACAGATCCTCAGCGCTGTATATCCCTCACGGCGGTGGTCCGCTTCCTTTGATGGATCATCCCGGCCATCATGACCTGATCCGCTTTTTGAAGGCCATCCCTGAGCGGTTGGGGGAGCCGGACCTGATCCTGGTGATCAGCGCCCACTGGGAAGCGTTTGTTCCATCCGTCACAGGAGACCCGCAGCCGCCCATTGAGTATGATTATTACGGGTTTCCCAAGGAATGTTATCAGATCACCTATCCGGCACCAGGGGCACCTGAGATGGCCGCACAGATCATTGACCTGCTTGATACCGGGCAGATGAAACCAAGGCTGGATCATGCCAAGGGATTTGACCACGGCCTGTTTGTTCCCCTGAAACTGATGTATCCCGATGCATCCATCCCGTGCCTGCAGCTGTCACTGCTGGCCAGCTTTGATCCGGGTGAGCACATCGCCATGGGCAGGGCCCTTCTTCCCCTGCTGGATGACAATATCCTGGTACTGGGATCCGGGTTTTCGTTTCACAATATGGGTGCCTTCAGGGAGAAAAGAAGTGATGACAGAGATCTTGTATTTGATCAATGGCTCAGGGAGACACTGACTGATCCTGCTGCCGCAGCGGAGCGGACCAGGGAAGCACTCAAGAACTGGGAGCAGGCCCCCCATGCAAGATTCTGTCATCCCACGGAAGATCATCTGCTCCCGCTGCATGTCTGTCTGGGCATGGCATCAGGCCCTGCCGAGGTGGTATTTAATGATGATGTCCTCGGCAGGCGGGCCAGTGCATTCCTGTGGCAGTCGGATTAGGATTTCTGCGCTTTTTTCAGAAAACCGTTGAGCTGGATGATGTGTTTCTGCTCTTCACGGATGATATCATCGATTTTATCCTGTCCGTACTTTGGGGGTACGAGATCCTTGATGCCGAGATAAAACAGGATCGATTCCTTTTCCAGCATGATGGCCAGTTTCACGATATCTTCAATGGAATC
>QZLA01000147.1 GCA_004796375.1 Desulfobacteraceae bacterium | reverse complement strand
GGCCTTTGCCGATGAGATTGGTGCGGACGGGTTTGCAGCCGATGCCGGCTCTGCTTCCAAACTGGCCAAAAGCCTGGCAGCTTAAAAAAAATCTGATCTCCAACCCTGGGGCTGGCCGGATGTTGATCCGGTCAGCTACCATCGCTGCCAGGACAAAGCGAGCGCCTTTCCATACCAGGGTCCCATGTATCATTCTTGCCTGGGCCTCTTTTTTTGCACTTTTATCTTGCTCATAAATATTCTATGGTGTACGAACACGTTGCCCGCAACAGGGACCACTGTATATATTGACATATTCAGGAGACGAGGTTGCACCCTATGAATGATTTTTCTGTACTGGGAGAAAAACTGAAAAGCACCCGGAAAAAGATGGGCCTGAGCCTGAGCGAGGTGTCGTCCATGACAGGTGTGAGTAAAACCATGCTCAGTCAGATTGAGCGTTCAGAGTCCATTCCCACACTCGCCACAGTCTGGAAAATCGCAAATGGTCTGAGAATTAAATTTGAAACCCTGTTGGAACATTCCAACAAGCTGTATGACGTTAAAAACATCGACAACATGGTCCCGTTGACAGACAATGACGACCGTATCCTGCTCTACTGCATTTTCCCGTTCTCACCCTTGAGCGGATTTGAACTTTTTTACGGAATCATCAAACCCGGGTGCAATTATTCTGCCGTGCATCATAAAAACAGCAATACGGAATATCTGCTGGTTTCCCAGGGCGAAATCGAACTGGTTGTCGGAACGAACACCTATCACCTCAAGGCAGGCAGTGCCATGGCCTTCGACTCAAGAGAGGACCATACGTATATCAACAACGGTGAGGTAGACGCGATTGCACATTTCATTATCAGTTACGGGTAACCTCTCCTGCCACAACAAATTCTCAGATTAATCCTCTATAGCGTATATTGGATCATTTTCGACATCCATAAACACCTCCTGAACAATATAATATTCATATAATTCAGATATTTTATTGACACAAAACCCATCGTCCGCTATAACGAACAATATGCAAGTCCGTGATAACGAACGAAAATCCTTCAAGAAGGATAGGATTAAAAAACGGAAGGAGTGAGTCATGGAAAGAAACCCTTTTGTACAGGTGATGGAAGATGAACTCATACCGGCGCTCGGATGCACCGAACCGGTTGCGTTTGCGCTCAACGGCGCCACAGCCCGCAAGTATGCGCCGGGTGAAATCAAACATATCCACATGGAAGGATCCGGCCTGATGGTCATCGGCGTGCAGTCGGTGGGGATTCCGAATACCGGCGGTAAACGCGGCGGATTCCTGTCAACGGTCCTTGGTGTCATGGCCGGGGATGCTGATCTGGATATGGAAGTATTGAGCAAGGTCACCCATGCGGATGTGAAAGCGGCTGAAGCGCTCATCGAAACCCTTACAGCCGGGGGGAAACTCACCATTGACATGGTCACTCCCGCACCCTCGATCTATTTGAAAACCACCGTGAAAACGGATCAGCACACCGCCACTGTAAGCATGTGGAGTGAGCACAATGGCATTAAATTCATCGAGCAAGACGGCAACGTACTGCTTGGCAACCGTGAAGAGGAAGCGGCGGCGTTTGAATCTGAGAAGGCAGGCCACCTTGATTCATCCTTTCTCTCGGTGGAGAGCATTTACGATTTCTGCACACATTGTGATATCAGCGAGCTTTCGCATATTAAAACAGCTATTGAATTGACCCGCGGGGTCTGCAAAGACGGCATGGAAAACGATTACGGCCTGCAGGTGGCCCGTACGCTCCAGGACCGGGTCAGCAAGGGATTCATTGCCAACGACGAGATCACCCATATTCTCATGTGGACGACAGCGGGCTTGGATGCACGTATGGGCGGCAGCGGATATACGGCCATGAGCAACACCGGCAGCGGCAACCAGGGCATCATCTGCAGTATGGCGCCTATTGCAGCCGGTGACTTCCGCAACTCCAGCGAGGAAGAGATCATGCGCGCCGTGGCCCTTTCTAACTTGATGAATATTTATCTGGATTATCGATCCAATGAATATGCCCATCTATCGCCCATGTGCTATTGCTCGGGGGTGGCTCCGGCCGCAGCCGCCAGTGGTGTCGCTTTTCTTCACGGTGCCGGTAAAGAACAGATATCCGACATTGTCCGAACCGCATTGGGCAACCTGGCCGGGGTGATCTGCGACGGCGCAAAGCCAAGCTGTGCCTTCAGATCCTATACAGGGCTGAGCGGGGCTCTGCAGGCGATGCTCATGGCTGAGAATGGACTGAGTTCCAGCAGCATCGAAGGCGTTGTCCATGATACCGTGGATGGCACCATTGAGAACATCTACCAGCTCCAAAAGGAGTGCATGTCCACGACGGATGAGTTCGTGTTCAGGGTTAAAAAGAAACAGGGTACACTCTGTTAGGGAGGATATAAAATGGCAATTATCACTGTTATTGGGGCCGGGAATGGCGGCCACGCTCTGGCGGCCGACTGCAAGCTCGGAGGTGCAGAAGTCAGGATGTATGAATTCACCAGGTTCAATAATAAAGTCAAAGGCATCCTGGATAGCCGTTGCATTCGCTTTGAAGGCATTGAGATGAACCATGAAAACTTTAAACGCAACGGCACCGCAGTCATCGACATGGTCACCTACGACATGAAAGAGGCGGTACAAGGCGCGGATCATATTCTGATCTCTGTACAGGCACAAGGGTTTGAAGACATTTTTGAGGAACTGGCCCCGCTGCTGGAAGACGGACAGACGGTCAGCATTTTCCCGGATAACTTCGGGAGTTTAATTCTTCGCCGCATCATGCAGGAAAAAGGGCTTAACACCCAAGTGATCATCGCAGGGTATTCATCGCTGGTCTATGGTGCTCGCGTAACAGACTTTAACAACATGGAAACCAACACAGATGTGGTTAACGTCATGTACCGTGAAAATGAAATCCGGGTAGACACCCTGCCTTCCAGTGATTTTGATGCGTATCACTCTGCCAGCAAAGAAATTCCGGCTTTGGATGCAACCGCCCTGGTTCAGGGGGATACGGTATTGGATATCGGGCTTTCAAATGTCAATGTCCTGCTCCATGTTCCTGCTGTGGTCTTGAATGCCGGAACCATTGAGAACTGGGGGATTATTCCCGACGTTGGCAACACGGGTGCGATTTATGACATCTATGCCCATGGGGTTTCCCCAAGTGTGGGCCGGGTCCAGTATGCGTTTTACCAGGAACAGGTCGCCATTGCCAAGGCGTTTGGTGTGGGCATCTGCCCTGTGGAAGAGGACGTGCTGCAGTCCCGCATGGGGCTCATCGGGCAGATGATGTTTGGAGAAGATTTTCGCCTGCCTTTTTCCGAGCCCCTCGATCAGACCACCTGGCTGCCTGCTCCAAAAGGCACACGGTTTACCATGGATTCAAGGTATATCACGGAAGATGTACCTGTGGGCTGTATCGCCGCCATCAGTTTTGCAGATGTATTACAGGTAAAAACCCCGGTTATCCGTGCCATGACAGATCTGTCCAACATTATGAAGCAAACCGACTATTACGATACCGGTTTCAACCTGGAAACCTTTGGTCTTGAAAAGATGACAGCTGAAGAAATGGTCGCGGTTATGCGTACAGGTAATTAGCAGATAAAGCATGGTGAAACCGTATCAAAAATTATTTTTCAAATTTATCAAAGAACGAACCAATGCCAAGCTGTTTTACCACAGCTGCGACAGCATTGTTTCTATTCTGGACGACCTGATCGAAATCGGGGTGGAATCGATGCCACCCGGGTGTTGCCCCTGGCCAGCCCTGAAGCGGTAGAAGAGGAAGTACGCCAGGTAATTTCAGCCCTGGCTCCGGGCGGTGGCTACGTGATAAATGCCGTCCACAATATCCAGCCGGACGTACCGCCGGCAAACATCATTGCCATGTATAACGCCGGCAAAAATGGGGATACTACCGATAGACAGTTGGGTATGTCTATGATCATTCGCTCCGTATCAAATTCTCAAATCACAATATATGGGATCAAGGTTTGATAAAGACAAAGTGAGAGATCATAAATCGGCTTTTCCATTTTTAGCTCAGTTGAGAACCTCAAAAGAAATATCGGAGACTTCTTGGCAACAGGCATAAAACAATTCTCCAAAAGTCCTGTCGTCAGTTTCAATCTGATTTTGATACGCCAAAAACATATAGCGCATAAAAACAATAGTGGTGTGGGCCACCAGGGCATCATAGTCACGGCATTGGATTTCTTTTGCCAACTTCAGATGTTGTTTGACCATTTTGAAGAACACCTCAATATCCCAACGTTTACCGTAAATTCGAACGATGTCTTCATTTGACAGATCAAGATCCGAACAGATCAATGCCAACTGACACCATCGGACCAACACAGTGTGAGCATCCTGAACCCTTTAATCAAACGGCCATTACTATGATCCCATACTCTGGAAAGGAGTTCTACCGACTTGGATCGAGAACGGTCATAAGGGCTGTCATCCGCTATCAGGACAAATTCTCGGTCATCATCAGTCAGTCGGTTAAAAAAATGATAAAGTTTCATGCCTATGGTCAGCAGCAGTCGCCTCCAGTTGGACCGACTCCCTTTTAGGACTTCGTATGCGGCATCTTTACCGAAAGACACATTGTCATTGGTCACAATGCCTCTGAAGAAATTTTTTTCCAAAAACGGAAGTGTAAAAATCGCCATAATCAATGTGCGCACTCCATGTCCGTGTCGTTTCTTAATGCCAAATCGATGTAGGAATGTAGCAATGCTAAATTGTTTGAAAAAATCATCAATCTTGCCAAGAATCTGAATGCCAGCCTGCGTTTCAGCATCAATATTGCTATGTATCATTTGAGCCCTTACTGTTTGATATTATTGTGTTTTTGGTCGAATTCAATATACATCAAGCAGTTGGGCTCATCAAGCATCTTGTGCTATGATTTCAATATGTTATCC
>QZLA01000288.1 GCA_004796375.1 Desulfobacteraceae bacterium | reverse complement strand
TGACGCTGTGCGGCACCCCTGGGGTTCGACTGTCGCCACCCGGCCTGCAGGATCATTTCCTGGATTTGACAGACAGCTTTGATACGCCGCAGAACTTTCCCTATGGCCTGGCCTTTGACGGCACGCACCTGTGGGTCATGGGTCAGGTAGATACCACGGTTTACAAGATTGACACATCGGGCAGTGTGGTCGATTCCTTTGCATTCCCCGGTTACATTTCACCCGGTGATCTGGCCTTTGACGGCACCCACCTCTGGGCGGCCAGCACCCACCAGGAAAAGATCCATCAGGTCAGTACATCCGGGGTTCTGATCCAGACCATTAATGCGCCTGGAGATACAACCTCGGGCCTGGCATGCGATGGAAGGTACCTGTGGATCACCAGCAATGAGGCATCAGGCTACACGGTCTATAAAATCGACCGGTCCGGTAATGTCATCACATCCTTTGCCTCTCCCGGCGGCGGTTTCAAAGGACTGACCTTTGACGGCCGCTATCTGTGGCATGTGGATGCCACGAAACATATGCTCTACAAGTTTGACCGTGAAGGAACTGTCCATGGAATATACGAACTGCCCCTGGAGGGTGAGCAGATCGGGCCCAGGGGTCTTGCCACAGACGGCACATCATTGTGGTATTCAAACTATTACGACAACAAAATATACCGGATCGCACTGCCCCAGGCAGTAACGGTGGGTGAGCAAGAGCGGCGCACCATAAATTTCAAGATCACGGATTCACAATCAGTAACCCTGAGCAGTCTTTCCATTGCAAATGACACAAACCATGCGTTTCAACTGGAAAACGACACGTGTTCAGGTCAAACCCTTCATGGCCCGGATGCCTGCTCCTTTGACATCCTGTTTTCATCCGCATCGCCGGGAACCTTTACCGCAGATCTTTTGCTGCCGCTATTTCTGCCCGGCCTCCACACCATCACGGCCCAGCTTGAGTGCACAGCGGAAGAAAGTGTATTGCTGGGGCATCCGGGTGGATTGCCATGGGTTCAACTGCTGCTGCTGTGTCAATAGATCGGCGTTGGGTCACTTCAGGATCTGCCCGACTTGGGTAAGGGTGATGTCCAGTTTACGGACGAGTTCATCCACATGCTGCCGCGTGAAAATCAGGGGCGGAAACAGCGAGATGATATCACCGCGCACACCGCCCACCACACCCGTTGCCGGGTAAACCACCAGGCCGTTTTCCAGGGCAACCCGGCCCACCGCTTTTGCCGCCGTCCTTTCAACCGGGAAAGGCTCCTTTGTGGACCGGTCCGCGACCAGCTCAATGCCAGCCATCAGCCCAAGGCCCCGTATGTCTCCGATCATGGGATGATCCTGTTGGAGGCCGGCAAGCTGATCAAACAGGTATCCCGACATCTGGGCGGCCTGATCGGTCAGGTTTTCCTCCGCCCAGATCTGCAGTGCCTCATAGGCTGCAGCCGTTGACACCGGGTTTGACATGAAGGTAAATATGTGATCAAAAGGCATGTGTTTTTCTTTAAAAACCCCTCGAATCCTGGTGCTGACCCCCACGGCGCCCAGTGATGCATAGCCGCCGCCAAGGCCTTTGGCCATGGTGATCATATCCGGGACCACATCCCAGTGATTGACCGCAAACGGTTTACCCGTGCGCCCGAATCCGGTGATCACTTCATCGGCAATCAAAAGGATGTCATGGCGGGCGCAGATATCACGGACCGCCGGCCAGTATTCCGGCGGAGGAACCAGGGCTGCGCCGGCCGCGCCCACGACAGGTTCTGCGATAAACGCCATCACCCTGTCAGCACCCATTTTGTTAATCGTGTCTTCAAGTTCTTCGGCGCATAGCAGGCTGCAGCCCGGATATGCTTTGCCATAGGAGCAGCGGTAGCAGTATGCCGGCGGTATATGGGGCCATTCCTGAAGAAGGGGGGCAAATTTTTTACGCCTGCCCTGCATGCCTGTTGCAGACAGTGCACCCAATGTTGCCCCGTGGTAGCTGGTCCACCGGGATATCACCAGCGATTTGCTTTCAAGCCCCCTTTCATAGTAATACTGCCGCCCGATCTTTATGGCCGCCTCTACCGCCTCGGAACCGCCTGAGGTGAAGTGCACGGATTTCAGATCACCCGGCAGCAGGCGTGCCAGGTACTCTGCCAGCCGCCGGGTGGGTTCATTGTTAAATATATTGGGGGCTGCATAGGACAATTGAGCGGCCTGGCGGGCCATTGCATCTGCCACCCGCTCGCGGCCGTACCCGATATTGACTACCCCGATACCGGCAATGGCATCAAGATATTCTCTGCCCTTCTCATCATAAACATAGACGCCTTCTCCTCTTACCAGGCAGGGATAATCCCTGGCAGGATCCAGGGTAAACAAATGAGAATATTGTTCGGATTGACTCATGATCTACTCCCTACTGATCCTGTGATAAAAGCTGCATCATTTCAGATAATGGATTGAAGGATTCAATAACCACTTTGTCTTTCTGCCCGGGGATTTCAAACGCTAATCGTTTGCAGTGAAGCCCCATTCGATCATATCCAAGCACCTGTTTCAGATACTGAACAGACTTTTTGGATCCATAGCGGGTATCTCCGGTCACCGGATGTCCTGAAAGTTTTGCATGACGCCGGATCTGGTGTTTGCGCCCGGTCAAAAGATCGATTTCCAGCAGGGCATACCGG
>QZLA01000318.1 GCA_004796375.1 Desulfobacteraceae bacterium | reverse complement strand
CTTTTTTAAGACGGTCCGGGATGTTAAACATTCCGCTGATAAAAAACGCGGAACAGATGAAAAGACCGGCATAAATCAAAAAGCCAAACTCGGGCTTGATGAAGAATGTATAATTGTCATCTATAATCAGGTAGATAAAGGTCCCGATCCAGGCAAGCAGTACGATATTGAGAAAATGGATCGTTCGGCCCATTTTTTTTATCAGCGCATAAGCCATTGCGAAAACTCCAGAAAACACATGGTCGCTCCAACCATGAAAAGCGTAAGTAGCGTTAAAGCGATAATCATTCTTTTGGAAAAAACGGTCAGATACATGAGGATCAGCTTAATGTCCAGCATGGGGCCCAGCACCATGAAGGACAACTGAGCCGAAAGAGGTATGCCAAGGGGTTGAAAAGATGCGCAGATAAATGCATCGGCCTCACTGCACAAATTAAGCATGACAGCAAGAACCATCATCAAAAAGATCGCACTGAGCGGATTTGTCATCACTGCCACGAGGGCCTGGCGGGGGACAAAGGTCTGAAGTGCAGCAGCAATGAACGCCCCGATAATCAAGAATTTGCAGATATCATAAAAGTCTTGTGCACTATGGGACACGGCTCCAATTAAACGGTTTTTGAGACCGATTTGTTCTCCTTCAGAATGGTGATGGTGGTGGTGACCGCAGCTGCAAACTTCCTGGGTTGGATTCTCTACCAATGCCTGCTGCCGGGTGAACAACCCGTCAATCAAAAGACCAACAGCTATTGCAATGCCATATCCGGCAAAGAGTCTTAAAATCGCCACATCCCATGAAAAGGAATAAGCCACCAGGGTGGAAGCAAACACCAAAGGATTGACAATGGGACCCCCCAGAAGAAAAGCGACTGCCGCACCCAGGGGCATGCCCTTGCCCAGGAGCCGACGGACCACAGGAACGATGGCGCATTCGCACACCGGAAATATAATTCCAAGTGATCCAGCCAGAACAATGGATAAAATCCTGTTTTTGGGGAGAAGATTGATCAAAGCGTCCCTGGAAACAAATACCTCGATTAAACCGCCGATCAGAGCGCCGATCAACATAAACGGGAATGCTTCTAAAACGATTGAACTGAATATGATGGAAAAGGTTGTCATTGCATCCGGCTCGGTGTGAAAAAAGATAATGTAGGGGGCCAAAACGAAAAAGGCAATCTGGGCATAAAGGACCTTGGTCATTTTATCAGGCCCCTCGCCGTGGATATGGCAACTGTGGTTGCCCGATACTACTTGAAACGGCTGTTCAAGGGAATTATGATCGTCGATTTTCATTGGATCTGTTTTTCAAATAATTCTTGCAATAATTAGCGAATGTAAATAAATTGCAACATAGAAGCACACTTACGTGTTTTATTCAACCAATTTCTTAATCAGGATAACGAAAGGATTACGATTATGGCAAATTGTTGTGACATGAAAGAAGGCGATCTTTTTTATTGTGATGCTTGTGGTCTTGAGTTAGAGGTAAAAAAGGCCTGCACCTGTAAGCCCGGGGTAGAAGGGTGTTGCACTGTTCCCTTGTCGTGCTGTGGCAAAGAGATGTCTCCAAAGGACAAGTAAACTTGCCCAATACTCGTAAAGGCGTGTTGTCCTAAACGCTCAACACGCCTTTATCCTATCTGCCTTTGCCAGAACAGATTTAAAATCACATCAGATCGTTTCAATCAGACTTTTTTAGCTTGCATTAAATGGTTGATTTATGCCTTGCCATTCTCACTAAATGCAATTATGTTACATCGTACGGTTTCAACTTGCGATAGTATGATTTTATTATCGAAAAAGGAGACATAAAAAATGATTAAACGGCTGCTGTTAATAGTCTTACTGAGTATTCTTTCATTTGGTTCAGCAAATGCTGCTGAAAAATTATCCGTGTTTGTCAGCATTGTACCGCAAAAATACTTTGTGCAACAAATTGGCAAGGATATGGTTGACGTAAAAATCATGGTCAAACCAGGCGCAAGCCCTGCCACCTATGAACCCAAGCCCCGCCAGATGGCCGAACTTTCAAAAGCAAAACTCTATTTTTCCATTGGTGTCCCCTTTGAAAATGCATGGCTGAAGAAAATCTCTGCGGCCAATCCTGATATGCAAGTGATTCACACGGATCATGGCATCGAGAAAATCGCCATGGCAGCGCACCACCATCATGAGGAGGAAGCGCTTCACCACGACGCCCATGAGGCCGAGCACCATGAAGGTGAGCATCATGATGCAGACGAGCATCATGGCGAGGAACACCATGACCATGCCGGTTCTGATCCTCACATCTGGCTCTCCCCGAAACTGGTGAAAGTCCAAGCAAAAACCATTTTGAAGGCACTCCAGGCAGCAGACCCGTCAAATAAAACAGCGTATGAGGCAAATTTCAACTCGTTTGCAGCAAAAATTGATGCTTTGGACCAGGACCTGAAACAGGTTTTTACCGGAAAAAAAGGACTGCAGTTCATGGTATTTCATCCGTCGTGGGGCTATATTGCCCATGATTACGGACTCAAACAGGTCCCGATTGAAATGGAAGGCAAGGATCCCAAGCCGGGTCAGTTAAAAGAATTGATCAAGCATGCAAAGGAAGACGGCATCAAGGTTGTTTTTGTCCAACCCCAGTTTTCAACTAAAAGTGCCAAAACGGTTGCCCGTGAAATTGGGGGGCAGGTGGCATTTGCCGATCCCCTGGCAGAAGACTGGATGAACAATCTGCGCATGATCGCAGAAAAATTTAAAGCCGTATTGAAATAAACCGAACTGAAATAGATAAGGATAGGCCATGTCCATCATTGAGATGAAAAATCTTGATTTCGCCTATGCAGGGGAAACCATACTGGCATCCATCAATTTGACCGTTAAGGACAAAGACTTCTTAGCGATCATTGGACCCAACGGCGGCGGAAAGACAACTTTGCTGAAACTGATGCTGGGCCTGCTTACCCCTGACAGGGGAACCGTGCTGATCAACGGGAAACCACCTGGAAATACAGATTCCAGCATCGGGTATGTGCCCCAGAATGTGCATATGAATCAGAGTTTTCCCATTTCAGCACTTGATGTGGTATTGATGGGCGCCTTTGATCCTAAAAACAGATTCAGACGGAATCAGGCGAAATATAAAAAAGAAGCATTGGACGCGCTGGACCGGTTGGAAATGGGTGATTATGCAAACAAGAAAATCGGAACGTTGTCAGGGGGACAGCGCCAGCGGGTACTGATCGCAAGAGCGCTTGTCAGCCACCCCGAACTCTTGCTTCTAGATGAGCCGACCGCCAGTATCGATACCAAAGGCCAGGCTGAATTTTACGAACTTCTGGCCATACTGAACAAGGAGATCACCATCCTGGTGGTCAGTCACGATCTGCTGGTTATTTCCCGGTATGTCAATGCCGTGGCCTGTGTCAATCAGCGGCTGCATTACCACGACCAGGCTGAAATTACCGGAGATATGCTGGAGACCATGTATTCCTGCACTGTGGAGGACACATGTCCGGTTGAACTGGTCGCACACGGCTTCCCGCACCGGGTGTTAAAACCACATGAGGATCATGCCCATGATTGAAGCAATGCAGTTTGATTTTATGCGAAACGCGCTGGCTGCAGGTCTTCTTGCCAGTATTATCTGCGGCGTCATTGGGACGCTTGTGGTGGTCAACCGACTCGTATTCCTCTCCGGTGGGATCGCACACGCTGCATACGGCGGCATCGGGCTGGCATTTTATTTTAAGTGGCCCTATTTGCCGGGTACCATCGGCTTTTCACTTGCGGCTGCCATGCTGATGGCGTTTGTCAGTCACACGGTTAAACATCGGTCAGATACCATTGTCGGCGTGATCTGGGCGGTCGGCATGGCATTCGGTATTATCCTGCTTGATCTCACACCGGGTTACAATGTCGATCTTATGAGTTATCTGTTCGGAAGTATCCTGACGGTTCCGTCATCTGATCTGATAGTTATGACCGTTGTCGGTGTTGTCATTACGGCCCTTGTTTTTTTCTACTACCCTGATCTTCTGGCCATGTCATATGATGAGGAGTTTGCACGGATCCGTGGCGTGCCTGTAAAAGCGCTCTATTTTGGCTTGATTGGTATGCTGGCGGTGACCATTGTTCTGGTGATTCAGGTGGTGGGTCTCATACTGGTCATCGCCCTTTTAACCATTCCGCCATTCATCGTTGAAAAATATGCCAAATCTTTGGCCCAGATGATGGTGGGCTCAAGTATTCTCGGATCTGTCTTCACCCTGGTGGGGTTATGGCTGTCCTACCAATATGATTTAACATCCGGAGCAACCATTATCATGGTATCCGGGTCAGCGTTCGTGACCTCTTTATTAATCGACCGTTTCGGTTTTAAAGGGAGCAGCTAAAAAAGCAAAGTAAGCAAAGAGAAGCGTATGTGTCATCAATGTAACTATGAAGAATTATTATCCAATGCTAAACTCAGTGCCACGAATAACCGGATACGGGTACTGGAAGTTGTTGGCAACAACAGCTTCCCGCTGTCTGCCAAAGATATTTTTAATACCCTTGAACGCAACAGCAGCATTAACCGTGTGACTGTTTACCGGATACTGGATCTTCTGGTGGATCACGGCGTTGTTGAAAGAATCAGCACAGGGGGAAGGGCGTTTTATTACGGTCTCGCCCCAAATAGTCACCACGAGCCGCATCCCCATTTTTACTGCATGAATTGCGGACAGATGGATTGCTTAAGCCCGGAAAGCCTTACGGTTGATATGGACGATTTTATTAAAACCTTTCCAGGTCAGATTGAAAAGATGGAGGTCCGCATAGACGGAATCTGTAAAAATTGCGGGAACAAACAATGATCGATATTGCTCAAATAAAGGCCGAGAGAGTCAAAGTTACCATTCTAAGCGGATTTCTGGGCGCAGGAAAAACAACACTTCTCAATCATATCATCAGGCAGAATCAGGGTCGGAAAATAGCAGTTCTGGTCAATGATTTCGGTAAAATCAATATTGACAATGACCTGATCGAGAGCCGGGAAGAGTTTAAACTTAATCTGACCGGTGGATGTATCTGCTGCACCATTCAAAAAGATCTGGTCTCAAGCGTTGTTGGTTTAATGAAGCAGGCGCAAAGACCTGAGTATCTCATTGTAGAGTGCAGCGGTGCAGCAGATCCGACACAGGTCCTGAACACTTTGTCCACGCCCCTGTTAAAATTTCATCTGCATGTGGACGGGTTATATACAGTCGTTGATGCAAGCCAATTGATGGAGATTGAAAACAAAGAACACAAGGCGCTGGCTGAGCGCCAAATCGAGGCGGCCAATCTGCTGATACTGAATAAAACGGACTGCGTCGATGCTTTGAAGTTGGAGAGCCTGAGGGAATTTATAAGAGAGGTATCACACAAGGCTGTGATGCTGGAGTCTGTGAGATGCCGGGTGCCGGTTGATCTTATTTTGGGATTCAAGGATTTGCCTGAACTTGAGACGGTTTCTCAGGATCAACCCATGGACGTCCATGTGCATGAAGCGCATCAAGATCACAGCGGACGGGTAAAAATATTACCAGGGGTCCCTGAAAATCATTCTTCTCCAAAAAAGAAACCCCATGATCTGGTATTTGAATCTTGGAGTTTCACTTCAGATAAACCATTGGGAAAAAAAGCGTTTACTGAATTGCTGGAGAGTATTTCACCGGACATTATCCGGGCCAAAGGGTTTGTTTACTGGGATGACCCTGACAATCCTCTGGTGCTTTTCAATCTGGTCGGAAATTGGATTGATCTTGATGTTTATTTTAAAAAGCAGGACCTTCCAATGAAAACCCAACTGGTATTTATTGGCAATCCTGGCTGGAAAACCCAAAGTGATATTGAACACCAGCTTATGGCGTGCGTGCTGTAACAAAAGCAGATTAGATACCTGAATCAGGTTACGCGATGTTCAAGGTCGGTAAGATAAGGTGTCTGCCCTCAAGAATAATTTTTCCTGTTTCTTTAAGCGTTTTCATTGCCCTTGTAATGCTGACCCGGTGAGCACCGGTTAAAAAGCCTAAGTCCTCATGTGTCAAGGGGAACTGGATAACCACTCCTTTCGGGCTTTGGGTGCCATGCTCTCTGGCGACATTGCTCAGTACCCGGTAAAGCCGGTCTTCAATATTGGCAACCGCCAGACTGCCGACCCGATCGGTCAGGTTTGAAATTCTTTCACTCAGTGTTTTAATGATCTGCAAGCCTACTTTGGGATGCTGCAGGACCATTTCTTCAAATTGCTTTCTGCTAAATCCGCAAGTCAGGGTGTCTTCAAGACAAATCGCACTGACCGGATACACACCCTCCTCCGAGAACATGTTTTCTCCAACGAAATCTCCGGCCTTTCGTATGTCGAGCATGATTTCAGTACCATCTTCCAATACCTTGGACAGTTTAATTCGACCCCCTTTGATCAGAAACATGTCATCAGCAGGGTCTCCTTGAAGAAAAAGAGAATCTCCTTTTGCTGTTTTTTTCCTGAGCGCTTCGAGGCTTAGCGCCTCTACATCTTCAGGCGCCAGGTTTTGGAATATCCAATGGTTCCCGATGCAAACAGGGGCCAGTTCAATGTCAGGGCCGGCAATTTCTTGACACAAACAAGACATTTTTTAATCCTTCAAGTTTGAATGATTGTGTGCTGAACTCATTTTATTCTAATCGAATTCCAATTTCCAGTCCAATTCGTACGGCTTCTTCCCGGAGATTCCTATGATCTGTGCCTGCATACCAACTCTCCTGTTGTACGTTTCATTGAAATCATATGAATCTTACGATCACGTGAATAATTTTTCTGTAACACCTGCTACATTTGTGAAAATAATTTGAGTGGATTTCAAAAGAAATGATCGATTACGTCATTGGGCATGACCATCCTGACGCTACATGTTTAACCATGCGGATGAATTCTGCCATGGCCGGGGTGACCCATTTGTCTTTGTGAAGCGCAATCTGGAGAAGGATGGGTGAGTGACTTTTCCATGGAATGCACCGGATCTGCCCGGATTTGATTTCCTTTTCGATTGTGATCAGCGGCAGGAAGGATACCCCCAAGCCACAGGTGACATAGCGTTTGATCACCTCAACTGAGGTGGTTTCAATGATATTTTCCGCCGATATCCCGGATTCGGTCAAAAGTGCCTGAAAAATCTGTCGATAGCTGCAGCCTCTCTCGGTGTACAGCACGGCAAGCCCCTGAAGCGAGTCTATGGTGTCACCGGTATAATCTTTGGGCAATACGATTCCCATATCTTCCTGAATCAGTTCATGGATATTGAGATCCGGATCCCGACGTCGTTGCTCAAGCAGCAGGGCCAGGTCCAGTTCTCCGTTTCTCAGATCTTCCCTCAACACAGGGCAGGGCTTGTTCTCCATGATGATTTCAACATCAGGATAGTTTTCCTTATAATTTTTAAGGATCGAATCCAGCCGGTACAGCATGGTGGACTCAGCCACCCCGATCCGTAAAATCCCTGAAGGGACACTGTCGTCATGGGTCAGATGGTATACTTCATCATACGCATCCAAAAGTTTGAGGGCGTGGCGGAACACGATTTGTCCAAAATCATTCAACAGGACTTTTTTGCCGATTCGATCAAACACGGGTGTTCCGTAAAATTCTTCAATTGCCCTGATGTGAGCGGTCACCGAACTCTGTGCATAGTTTAGTACTTTTGAAGCTTTACTGAAGCTACCGGTTTCTACAATGGTCCGCAGTGTGATGAAGTTCCGAATTTCCATAGGTGTTCTCCTGACATTTAACACAATGTATCATTTTTTTTGAACGTTTCAATCAAAAAGTTCATTTTTACAAAATATGCCTGTGATGGTACTTTCGAAAAAAAATCAACAAGAGAGGTAAAGATGAAAAACGGTACACTCGGTCCATTCCTTCTGAGCGGGTTAATGATTGGACCGATTTTGGGATCAGGGGTCATCCTGCTGCCGCCAATGGCTTTTCAGAAGATTGGTTCTTATGCCATATGGGCCTGGATTGTCATTATGACACTGGGCGGTTTTTTTGCAGCTGCGTTTGCGCAGCTGGCCATTGCATTTCCCGGAAAAGAGGGGGCTTCCAGGGCGGTGAGAGCCGCCTTTGGACCTGCTGTCGGTCAACTGGCGTCCAACTTTATCATCTCCGCAGTCTGCGCAGGCCCTGTTGCCGTGCTCGCAACGGCTGCAACGGAAGTTGCCCGGGCATGTCAACTGCCGGGTCACCACATCCCGGCCATCACCGGATGCCTCTTGATCTGCTGCCTGGTGCTGCTGCTTCGAAACGTCCGTACCGTTGGCAAGGCGGCCCTGGTGTGCAGCAGCATTATCGCCGCTGTATTGATTACAGGCAGTGCCCTGACCATAGCAGGCGGATATTCCACATCAGGGGTTGACGCTGAGATAGACCCGTTTTCTTTTGGCCAGGTCCTGCTGTTGCTGTTCTGGACGATTATTGGCTGGGAAATTATCGGAAACTATTCTTCGGAAGTGAAAAAGCCCCGAAAAACCATACCCCGGGCAACTGCAATGAGTGTTGGTGCAATCAGCGGCATATATTTGCTGGTAGCGTGGGCGATCCATGTCTGCAGCGCTGATACGCCGGGTATCACGGATATTGTCACCCCATTGCTCGGTCCTTTGTCACCCGTTGTTTTATCCGTGATAACGGTTTTGTTGTGTGTCACCACTTATCTGATGATTGTGGGGGGGATCACCCGGCTGGTAAGCAGTCTGGCAGACGAGGGGCGCCTGCCGGCATTCCTTGGAAAATCAAATGTTAACGGATCGCCAGTGTATTCAATTTTTTTCTTTGGTGTCATCCATGTGTTGATTATTAGTCTGTTGCAACTGGATGTGCTGCATTTGGAACAGATCATCTCCTTTGCCAATGTATTTTTTATAGCCAACGCCCTGGTGTGCATTTTGGCGGCCGTCCGTCTTCTGGATTCAATGCTGCTTAAACTTTCGGGCGGTGTTTTGATTACAGGATTTGTCGTGCTTCTTTGCTTTTCATCACCCTGGATTTTGCTGCTGATGCTGCTGATCACCCTGACGACCATGCTGCATGACAAAATTCGAAATCAATCAAAAAGAATATATGAGTAAGTACAAGGACCTGAATCATTCAAATATCTTTTCGCCAAAGGCCTCGGCTTCGACTGCATCCATTTCCATGTCACGGATCCGGCCCGCCTTTTTATTGAGCCAGTACTCCTTGTACCACTCATTGGCAATGATCATGGACATCACCTCATTGGTGCCGGTCCAGATGGAGGCCAGGCGAAGGTCCCTGAAAATCCGCTCCACCGGATAGACATTGGTGTAACCGATGCCGCCCATGACCTGCATGGCGTTGTGTGCGGCTTTCTGGCAGGATTCCGTAACAAACTTTTTGGACTCCGACACCAGCCGCCGGATCTGCTTGTCATGAATCTGCTCATCCACGGCCCGGGCCGTGGTGTAAATCATGGCCCGGGACGCATCCAGCAATGTGACGGCTTCGGCCAACTGGAAAGAGACCCCCTGGAATGCCGCCACGGGCTGCCCGAATGCCTTGCGCTTTGAGGTGTATCCCGTGGCCACCTCCACGGCAGGGACAGCCGCACCAATAGTCATGGCTGCGGTGCCCAGGCGTTCGGGAATCATCATGGTGTTAAATATGTTAACCCCCTGGTTCAGTTCACCCAGAAGGTTTTCTTTGGGGACTTTGACATCCTTGAACACTAGTCTGGAGGCACCGCCGCCCCGGCAGCCCATGAGACCGTATAGGTACTCACTCTTTACCCCGTCAGACCGGTCAACAATAAAACAGGAGATGGCCTCATGGGGTTTTGCATCCGGGTCGGTCCGGGCATATACTAAAAAATAGTCGGCACCTTCTCCGCCGACAATGAACCGTTTCTGCCCATTGAGCAGAAAATGATCGTCCTTGTCTTCAGCCGTGGTGGTGGTGCCGAAGAAATCTGATCCACCCCGGGGTTCGGTCAGGCACTCTGCGGCAAAGATCTCTCCTTTGAGAAGGGGCTTGACATATTTTTCCTTCTGGGCATCATTGCCGTGGAGAATAATGGCATCACAGACCAGTTCCGCCCCCACGCCAAAGGTGCATGCAAAGATATACCCCAGCACCCCGATCTCCTCCATCACCATGCAGGTGGAGACCCAGTCCATCCCCCGGCCGCCCCAGTGTTCCGGGTAGCGGCATCCCATGAGATTCCGCCTTCCGGCTTCCTCGAGGAACTCCTTGGGAAATTGGATCCGGTCCGCGTCCATGTCCAGGATCATTTGCCTTGGGATCGATTTGACAAATTCGCGGGCTTCCTCTTTCAGTTTCTTTTGTGCATCGTTCAACAGGTAATCAAACATGGCTGCCATCCTTTTTGATCGGGTTGGTCGGTCTTCTCTGGCTTCCTAAAGGATAAGCGCTGACCTGTCAAGCCCAAGTTTTGGTGATTCAAGGAGTAAATGGTTGATTTACAAACAGATAACAATCTGTTTTAATACATCTAATTAGCACGAATATATCGTCATAATTCTTCCGGGAGGTAATCCATGTTTGACAAACCATGTATTAAGAAAATCGTAGTGGTGATCCTGGTTCTATTTCTGATTCCTGCGTTTCATGTATCTGCTGACTTTTATGTGATCTCCGGAAGCCATGGGAGTGGCAAAGAGATCAAATCACTGCCGTACACCATTTCAGAACCCGGATTTTACTTCATCCGGAAAAATCTGAACTCGGGCGGGGCAGGTATTATTGTGGAGGCTGACCATGTGACCATTGACCTGATGGGGTTTGTCCTTACCGGGCCGGGAGCGGGCAACAATCACGGCGTGTACATGAACGGCAGGTCCAATGTGGAAATCCGGAACGGTACCGTGACCAATTTTGGAAAATACGGGATCTATGAGCAGTCCCAAAGCAGCGGCAGGGATCACCGCATCCTGAATATCCGGTCAACCCTGAATAACGGCGGGGGGATCTATCTGTACGGAAAATCAGCACAGATCGAGAATTGCACCGCTTCTGAAAACCTGGGTTCCGGCATATTTGCCGGGCAGGCATCCAAGGTGACCGGCAACACAGCCCGGGTGAATGAAGGAGACGGGATCTATGGAAATGGCGGAAACCTTATTTACAATAATGTCTGCCGTGAGAATGTCGGAAACGGCATTTTCGCTGCCGCAGGATCCACAGTCACTCAAAATACACTTTACAATAATGCACAAAACGGGATCTCCACCGGGGACGGGTGTACGGTAACCCACAACACCTCATCCTTTAACCTGATGTCCGGTATCGATGCCAGTTCCTCATCCTGGGCCGGGAGCATCGTGTCACACAACACCTGCTACGACAACACCAATCACGGCATCGTCGTAGGAAATTGCGTTCAGGTTAGGAATAACACGGTATACTATAATGATTTTGACGGAATTTCCCTTAAATACAACTCTTTTGTAGATGGCAACCTGGCCTATGACAACAATCAGTCCGGCGGATCATTTTCAAATATCAGTTCCTGTACGGGGTGTACGTTTGGAACCAATCTGGCGCCTTAAAGGGCGCTTGATCTGTTCGATTAACCTGATAGACGGGGCCTGGAAAAATTTCATTCCTGAGTTTCCATTTTTTATTGAATTTATTATTTGTCAAGGTTAAAATGCACATGTTTAATAGAATTGGTCGATAAATTTATCGAATGATTGTTAAATAAAATCCTGTTTTCAGTATTGATGGAACCATGAAAGAATACAAGCTTAAAGAAAAAGAGAGAAGAAAGAACCGGGTATATCAGGTCGCAGCAAAAACCCTGTGGCAGAAAGGGTATGACAAGACATCGATCCGTGATATTGCAAAAGCCACAGACATGACTACGGCAGGGCTCTATTATTATTTCAAGAGCAAGGAGGAACTCCTGTTCCAGATCCTCAACGGCCACATGGATGACATGATCGATGGTATTGAGAAGATACCTGCTGATGTTTCTGAACCGCTGGAGGTGATCCGGAATTATATCCAATACCAGATCAACAGCTATTGTACGGACAAACATCGAACCAAGCTGATTCTCAGCGATGATGACTGCCTCACGGGTGAGTGGTACGACCAGATCAAGGATAAACAGCGCCAGTACCTGGGCTACTGGCGGAAAGCCCTTGGCCGGTATTTTGAGCAGGAAGGGCTTGATCAACACAATACGGCTATAGATGCCCATTGCCTGGTGGGAATGTGTGCATGGATTTACCGATGGTATGATCCCAAAGGGGAAATCAGCCCTGGAAACCTGGCCGACAAGATTTTTGAAACCTTTGTCTTCGGGATCTCCAAAAAGGGGAAGGTGGTGTCCCCTTCGTGATCCGGCGCTCACGTTTATTTGGTGCTTCCTGAAAACAGGAACCGGCAGGAGTGAGGTCAGCCCCCTGCCGGTTCCTGTGGATGGGGCGTACAGCTTAGGATATTTTTAATACAAGTGCGGCGCCGCAATCTCCTGCTGCACACCCGGTCCACAAAAGGTACCCGCCGCCTTTGAGAACGGTTTCTTCAATCCCTTCAATAATCAGGCGGGTTGCTGTCGGTCCCTGGGGATGCCCGAAAATCATGGACGATCCGAAATTGTTGATATTCTTTGGATCGATATCCAGTTCCTTGGCCAGGAACAGGTCATTTACGACAAAGGGGTTATGGGTTTTAATGACCGATATGTCCTGGATGGAAAGCCCTGCATTTGCCAGTGCCATGCGCGTTGCCGGAACCGGTGCCGCCGGCATGTGTGCTTTTTCTACCCGGGCATACCCGTAGGAGATCACTTGGATCGACACATTGGCATCTTCACTGACTTCACCGGCAATTTCCTTTGTGGTCACCAGCATCCCGGCATTTCCATCTGCCGGGTGGGTCTGGGCTCCGAAGCTTAAAATACCGCCCGGGAGCAGAGGTTTGAGCTTGGCCAACCCTTCAGCGGTTGAGGGGGTCACCCCTTCATCTTCTTCGACAGCAATGGTTTTTCTTTTGGATATCCGGATCTCTACCGGCCGCATGTAGCGTTTCTGGAATGCCCGGTCATCTTTCAACGCGGTCTGGTACTGTTCATAGCGATACAGGGCAAGCGCGTCACACTCTTCCTTGGTAAAGCCGCCGAGCTTGCCGACATTCTCTGCCGTTTCCACCATTTTTTGTCCGGTATTGGGATCACCGTTGAAATTATCCATGTTCCAGTTTTCAGAGATCACCTCACCGCCCGGCCCCTTGGGATTGGGCCAGATCGTATGGGGCCCGTTGGAGCACCGGTCAACGGTCAGTACATACGGCATGGAATATAGTCCCTGCTCCACGCCCATGGCTGCCTGATTGATACAGGTGGCTCCCGTGGTGCATGCCTGGCTGATGGCAATGGCCGGAAGCTTGCTGGCTCCAAGCATGGCCGCCGCCCAGGGGGAGGAGTAAAATTGATGGTGCTGGCCGATGGTGTTGCCGAATATCAGGTAATCCAGCCGCTCCACATCGATATCTTTCTCCTCCAGTAATTGCCTGGACACTGCGGCGCCTAGCTCAATGGCGTTTTCATTGGCCAAACTGCCCTGCCAGCGGCAAAACGGTGTACTGTAATACCCTTTATAGGGGATAAAAGCGTTGGTGTATTTCATGATTTACCTCCTTGGAATACGGGTTTTCGGCGTTCAATGGCACTGCTGAGGCCTTCGAGTGCATCTTCGGTCCTGAATAACGTGTCCAGCGTGCCCAGTTCATATTCGACTGCATCGGGAATGCTCATCGGTATTTGTGCGTCCATCACATCGTTGGCCATCTGCAGGGCAACAGCAGATTTTCTGCCCAGTAATTTTTTGATCCTGCTGCAAAGATCCTCGGGCACTCCCGGGATATCATTACCGTTCAGGGTGGCAGTGATATTGTCCGGTGCAAATGCTGCAGCCATCTCATTGAACCTGCCCGGTGTTTTTAAGTTTCCGTACTTGTCGCGGGCTGGATCATCAATGATCTGCTGTACCGCAGATTCAACCTGGTCGGGCTCGACAACGGAGTAAAAAATACCAAGGTCCAGGGCATCGTTGGCCGGAATGGGGGCGCCGGTGAATATGAAATATTTGGCCAGTTCCGTACCGATGATTCTCTGGATACGGATCATGCCGCCCAATCCGGGGATGATGCCGATACCGGTTTCCGGAAACCCCATGGACCCGTTTTGCGTGGCCAGGATATACTGGCAGGCCAGCGACATTTCACTGCCGCCGCCTAGGGACAATCCGTCCAGAAGGGCAATGGTTTTTTTAGCGCTGTTTTCAATTTTCAGCAGCAGCTCATGACCTTTGCGGGTAAATGCCTCGATGTGATCAATTCTGTCGGCATGAATATTCTCTACAAAGAATTGGATGTCCGCACCGGCCACAAAGGCTTTTCCAGCTCCCTGGAATACGATGGCCTTTACATCAGAGTGTTTTTCTGCAATGTCAAAGCTTTCCGCCAGCTGGGTCATGACCTCTTCATTGAGGGCGTTCATGGCATCCGGGCGGTTGATGGTAATCCATGCCGTATCTTCTTTAATATCCAGATTGACCACCCTGAACCGGAACGGCATTCCCTTGGCTCTCTGTTCGAGGAGGATTTTGGGCATGACAAAGCCAGGGTATTTTTTTGTGATGGCCTCGACCACCTCGCAGGTTTTTTCAATACCGATATCATTCATGATTTCAAAGGGACCTTTGGCCCATCTCAGTCCAAGCTTGGCACCAATGTTGACATCCTCCATGGTGGCCACCCCTTCATCAACCAGGGTGGCGGCAACTCCGAGGCAGATGCCGTAAAACCGGTCTTTGATGGCGTCTATTTTGTCCTCTTCCACGGGTCCGTCATTCAGCTCCCAGTCTTCATTCTTCTCCATTTGTGCCTGGAGTATGTCCGGTGTTCCGTAGAACAGTCCCAACTCCCCGCCAAGGCTTTCAGAGGCATGCACCGCAAGGGGGATCCCTGTTACATTCAGCAGGTCAAACCATCCCATGCCGATACCGAACGCACGCTTGCTGCCTTCGTCTATGGTGGCCACATTGCCCATGCCCTCCTCAAGCATCCGGCAGGCTTCATTGGAGCAGGGAATAAAGAAACGGTTAACTGCAAATCCGGGTGAATCTTTCACCGTTATGGCGGTTTTGCCGTGCAGCCTGGCAAATGCTTCCGCCTTTAGTATGGTGTCTTGGCTTGTGGCGTCATGGGGGATAATTTCAAGCAGCCGGTTTTTTGCGGGGTGAAAAAAATAGTGAAGGCCGATGAACCGGTCCGGTCGGTTTATTCGATCTGCAAATTCTTTGACATAAAAGCTCGAGGTGTTGGTTGCAAAAATGGTTTTCTGGGCACATATGTCGTCCAGTTTCTGAAACAGCTTGGTTTTCACATCCCGGTCTTCAAAAACAGCCTCGACCACGATATCTGCGTCAGCAACATCTTGGTAGCTTGTTGAGCCTTTAATCCGGGAAAGAAATGTATCGACCTGTTCCCGGGTAAAGATTCTGCGTTTGATTCCGCTTTGCAGGATCCCTTTGATGGTTGACATACCCCTTTGGACATATTCATCTGTCATGTCGATCATGACCACTTCAAATCCTTCCTGGGCCACTTTCTGGGCAATACCGCTTCCCATATGTCCGGCGCCGATGATTCCAATTTTTGATATTTGACTCATGTTGCCTCCTGACTATATTGCAATTTGTTATTAGTGTTAGAGTTTTTTATCGTACGACCGTTAGAATTAATGATATCGGTTTTTCGTTGTTTTCAGGTTATGTTTAGTCCTTGTGATTACATCATTGACGGCAGAAAAAGAGCGATGTTGGGAAAGGCGATAACAATGACGATGCAGAAAACCGCAGCGACCATGAAGGGCCATATCCCTTTAAAGATGGTGGTCAGGGGGACATCCGGGGCCGCCCCCTTGATGACAAACACATTTAACCCCACCGGCGGGGTGATCAGACCGACCTCCAGGACAATGACCATGATCACGCCGAACCAGATCGGGTTGAACCCCAATGCCTGTATGATGGGGAATAGGATGGGTACCATGAGAATCATGATGGCGAAACAATCCATGACACATCCCAGGATGACGAAGATAAGGATCATGACCATCAGGATCGCCAGTTTTGGCAGGGCAAGGTCAACGATGGAATCCGCCATGATCATGGGGATTCCCGTGAGCGCCAGGAAAGAGGAGAAAATGTTAGCACCGATAATGATCAGAAATATCATGGCTGTCATGTTGCCGGTGGCCACCAGGCTCCCAATAAATGCGTCCATGGACATTTTCCGTTTGAGAAGTGCAATGACAAACGCCCCGAATGCGCCAATGCCTGCGGCCTCGGTCGGGGTAAATACGCCGTAATAGATCCCGCCCATGACCAGGAGAAACAGAACGATCATGGGCCAGGTGCTGTAAAGGGAGGATATCCTGTCCGACCATGGCTTTCTCTCCCCTTCAGGGCCCATGGACGGATTAAACCGGCACTGCAGGTAGATGGCCGCCATAAAAAGGGCGGCAAGGAGGATACCCGGGAATATGCCGGCCATGAAAAGTTTACCGATGGACTGCTCAGTGAGAATGCCATAGATAACAAATCCGATGCTCGGTGGGATCAGGATGCCCAGTGTGCCGCCCGCTGCAACGCATCCGGTTGACAGGCTCCGGTTGTAATTGTATTTGTCCATTTCCGGAATCGCCACCTTTCCCATGGTGGCGCCAGTGGCCAGGGACGATCCGCATACGGCGGCGAAACCGGAGCATGCAACAATCGTGGCCATGGCCAGACCGCCCCTGAGGTGACCCATCCAGGTATACACGGCCTTGTAGATATCCTGGCTGATACCGGATACAAACGCAAACTGCCCCATCAGGATGAACAGCGGGATCACGCTCAGCGTGTAAGAGGACCCTTCCGCCCAGGGAATGATCCCCATCAGGTTGAGCCCGGCCTTGAGATTGACAATACAGCTGACCCCGACAAACCCGATCAATGCCATGGTCACGCCGATGTACAACCTGAGCGCGAGCAGGACAAACAATAATATGATACCGATAATACCGATGATTTCCGGATTCATTTTTTCTCTCCACCCAGTTCATGCAGTTTTCTGAAAATATCCCTGACAAATTCCACACACATGACGGCAGAGCCCAAGGAGAGAAAAAATACAAAGGGATGGTTGGGTATGGCCAGGTTCAACGGTTTTTCACCGGTGTGGAATGATTCTATTGCTTTTTCAAACCCCATCCAGGCGATAATAAAGACCATCCCCAGACAGATCAGGTAGTTGATAAAAGAAACCAGCCATTTTATCTTATCCGGAAAATGGTCAAACAGGATGTCAACCGTTACATGGGATTTCTGGGCCTGGGCGTATCCGATAAAGGAAAAAACCATGATCAGTACCAGGAATTCGGTCATTTCAAACGCTCCCAGAATGGGGGCGTTAAATATATACCGTCCCACAACATCCACGACCGTCAGGCACATCATGAAGAACAAGGCGATGCAACCGATTCGGGACAGCAGGTAACTGATCAGTCCAAGAATATTGGCGGTGTTTTTCAGGTTCATGAATGAATCCTATTTTGAATGTATGGGTAAAAAACAATTATCCGGCCCCGGGGTCCAGGGGGTGCTTTCAAACGCCCCTGAACCCCGGGCAGAAGTAGGCCCTACTCGCTGATATACTCAAGGGCGGTCTCCATGATCTGCTGGGCCGGATACCCCTTGGCTGTGTAGGTTTGAACCCATTTTTCCCTGAGCGGCATGGTGGATTTTTCCATTTTTGTCTTTTCAGCCGGCGCCAGGAGGATTTCTTTCATGCCGATTTCAAGACTCTTTTTTCTGAACGGTTTTTCCATGCTGTCAAACGCAGCGCCTGCGGCCATGGACAACTCGAGACCGGAGTTCTGTTCAATCAGGTCCTGAACGTCGGCCGGCAGGGATTCCCACTTATCTTTGTTGATGACGATCATCATCGGCATGGTGTAAAGGTCGGCAACGGTTCCGTACTTGCAGACTTCGTTGAGTTTGAATACCTGCATGCCCTCCCAGACCAGCACAGTGCCGTCAATAACACTTCGCTCGAGGGATTGATAGGTTTCTGTTATGGGCATGGCCACCGGGATGGCTCCCCAGATTTTCAAGGCTTCCGAGATGGCCGGATTTGAGGTCCGCATTTTTACACCCTGGAAATCTCCAATGGTTTTTATCGGCTTTTTGACCGTGTGAAAGTGGCCGCCCGGATGCCCGAACAGGGCGAGGACCTTAACCTTGCTGTATTCCTCTCTGTATCTGGCTTCTTTTTGAAAGGTTTTCCACATGGCGGCAGATACCTTTTCACCGGATGGCACCATAAAGGGCAGGGAGAATACCGTGGTCATGGGGAAACGGCCCGGAGTATAATCGGCCAGATGGTAGGCCAGATCAGCAATCCCTTTTTCCGCCAGGTCGTATTGCTCAGGCGCTTTGCCCAATGCGCCGGCAGGGTACAACCTGATTTGGACCTTTCCCTTGCCGGCCTTGTTGATGTCGTCAATCCAGGGTTTGATCACCTTGCCGGTGATGGTCTGCATGGTGGGAAAGGGGCTCGAGAATCTCAAGTTAATGGTTTTGGCAGAAACCTCGGTGGCGATGAACAGCAGCAATAATCCAGTCAGAATAAAAACATGTTTTGTTGTGATACGTGTCATGGCATTACCTCCATTGTGGTTATAAATTGACCGATTATCCGCTGAATATGAAGAAAACACCCTATCCTTGAAGGTGTTCGATCACTTCACCCCAAATTCAGAATCGGAAATTTCTATTGCTGCATCGCCTGATTTTTGGATCACATCCATCTTCCCGAACGTGACCGGTAAAATGGTAGAATAGTAAAATCGGGCGGATTTGAGCTGGCCTGAATAAAAGTCAATCCACTTTTTCTTTGGCTTACAGTTGAGACATTTCAGGGCGATGGTTCCCCGCCAAAGGAGCATCCACGCCAAGATCACATCGCCGAATACCTCGAGGAGCTGGCTGGCATGTGCCAGGGAGACCAGAAGATCCTGATCCGAATCCGATGACAGTATCCGTTCAACGGTCTTCTTTAATTCGTCTGATGCCTGTTTTAAAGCCTGGCCTTCTGCTTTCAGTTGCCCAAGACTCAGGGCATTTTCAACGGTGGAGTCGATCTCCTCCAGCAGGAGGTGAAACAGGCGGTGACCCGCCATGGGTATTTTCCGGCCCAGAAGGTCCATGGCCTGGATACCATTGGTTCCCTCATATATCGTGGTAATCCTGACATCCCGCAGCAGCTGCTCCACGGGAAAATCATTGGTATACCCATAGCCGCCAAAGACTTGGACGGCCATGTTGCAGACCTCAACGGCCCGGTCCGTGACATACGCCTTGGCAATGGGAATCAGGATATCGATCAGGTCCTGGCATTTCTCCCCGGGTAAACCGAATCCTTGGATGCCTTTCTGATCTTCCAGAAACGCAATGTAGCATAAAAGACTCCGGCTTCCCTCGGTATACGCCTTCATGGTCAGCAGCATCCGCCGGATATCCGGGTGTTGGATGATGGGGACGCTTTTTTTTTCAGGATCGGTGATGAGTGCTCCCTGGATGCGGGATCTGGCATAATCAAGAGCATAAAGATATGCGCTGGATGCGCATGCCAGGCCTTGGGATCCCACCATGAGGCGGGCCTTGTTCATCATAAGGAACATGATCGAAAGCCCCTTGTTTTCCTCTCCCACCAGTGTGGCGAAACATTTTCCCCTGCTGCCCAGTGCCATGGTGCAGGTGGGGCTGCCGTGCAGGCCCATTTTCTCTTCAATGCCGGTGCAGACAATGTCGTTGGGGCCGATCGGTGCACCCGCTTCATCCAGAATGATCTTGGGCGCGATAAACAGTGAGATCCCGCGGCTGCCCTCAGGGGCGCCTTCAATCCTTGCCAGGACCAGATGAACGATATTGTCAGCCATGTCATGATCACCGCCGCTGATAAACACCTTGTTGCCCGAAAGCAGGTAGGTTCCATCACCGTTTCTTCTGGCCGTGGCGGACAGATCCCCGAGATTGGATCCGGAGTCCGCCTCGGTCAGGAGCATGGTCCCGCTCCAATGACCGGTATACAGGTTTTTCAGATACAGTTTTTTTTGCAGGTCAGTCCCAAAGGTTTCAATAATTTCTCCGGCGGCATGGTTTAAACCGGCCACCATGAGCAAAGACAGGTTGGCGGCGAACAGGTAGTTCTGTGCGGCCACATTCAAGGTGTGCGGAATCCCCTGGCCCCCCCATTCAACATCCTGGCAGGGGGCAAACCATTCCCCCTCCCTGAGGTGCTGCCATGCGGTTTTGAAGGATTCGGGCATGGTAATGGTTCCGTTGCTGAATGTGCATCCTTCCCGATCCCCGGTCTGGTTAGTGGGTAAAATCTCCTTGATGGCGAGGTTGCGTACCTCTTTGAGGATCATATCAATAACGGATTTGTTGAAATCAGTGAAGGGTTCGAAATCGGATAATTGTGACACATCAAACTGTTCGTGCAGAACAAATTGGATATCGTTTCTATCTGCCAGCAATTGTACCATCAAGGACCTGCTCTTTTAATTTTCTCTTTAACAGTTTTCCGGCACTGCTTTTGGGTAATGCCGGTATGGTAATAAACTGCTTGGGCACCTTGAACGGAGACAAGCGCTGTTTCATAAAAGCCTTGAGTTCGACCGGGTCAATCTTGTAGCCTTTTCTTGCAGTAATATAGGCGGTCACCCGTTCTCCGTATTCCTCGTCAGGCAACCCGATGACGGCGCATTCTTCAATCTCAGGGCGCTCATACAACACATCCTCCACCTCCCTGGGGGCGACATTTTCACCACCGGTAATGATCAGGTCCTTGATCCGGTCAACAATGAAAAGATAGTCGTTTTCATCGATAATTCCCACGTCCCCGGACCGGAACCACCGTCCCCAGAATGCTTTTTGTGTATCCTCACCCCTGTTGAGATACCCTTTCATGATATTGGGGCCGCTGATGCAGATTTCCCCTCTCTGGTTCTTCCCAAGCACATTTCCGGAGTGGTCCCTGATCTGGATTTCCACGCCATTGGCAGCCGTGCCCACAGAACCGGGTACATGCTTGTGGTAATGGTTGTAGGTCACCATGGACGCACTTTCGGTCATGCCGTAGGCTTCAAAAATATCCAGGCCGGTCCTGTTCTTCCATTCCAGCACCAGTTCCTTGGCCATGCTGGCGGCTGCAGAGAAACAATACCGGACATTGCAAAGCTTTTCTTTCAGGTCGGGCAGCGACAGCAGCCTGGTATAAACCGTGGGCACCGAATAGATCTTGGTGACATGATGCAGGGGAATGGCACCCAGGAAGGCATCCATGTTAAACGAGGGCTGCAGCACCAAACCGCCTGCGGTGGAAATCGCTGAGTTCATGATATGTACCTGGGCAAAGACATGGTTCAGGGGCAGGAAGCACAAGGCCCGGTCATTTTCACTGGAACGTTCATTCCGGGCGACATTAAAAGAGGAACTGATAATATTGCTGTGGGTGAGCATCACACCTTTGGGCATACCTGTGGTGCCGCCGGTATACAGAATGGCTGCAGTATCATGGGGCTCTCGTTCAATGATCTTAGACTCATCTGTTCCTTTGGACAGAAGGTCTGGATATGTCATATCTGCGTTGTCTGAAATGATGCAGTCCGTATATTTTTTCCGGTTGAAATCGGTTAGCTTGGCATCGTTGGTCAGGATCATTTTAGGCCGGCAGTCATCCAGCACCGGATCCAGCTCTTTCGGTGTCATGGCATAGGGGAGGGTGACAGTAACAGCTCCTGCCTTGAGCACCCCGAAGTAAAATGCGATCCAATCACAAGCGTTTGGATACAAGAGAGCAACATGATCTCCGGGCAGTAAGTCTATGTGCCGCAGAGCCGATGCAATACGGCTGGACTCGGTGTCCAGTTCCGAATAGGTCAGTGTCCGGTTTTCATCGATGAGTGCGGTGTGGTCCGGGAAATGAGATGCGGCATTTTTTAGATTATTGGAAATGTTCATCAAACTTCCTTTTATTGGCAATTGGTTTTGCCGGCTTGAAACTTATCTAACAAACGTTAGGTTTTTTTATCGCTTGTTAGATAATTTTTTAACATGGTAATTTAATCTGTGTCAATAGTTTTTTTTTGTGTCGCAATAATTTTGCGATTGAGCATAAGTTGAATATTTTTAAAAAATTATAATCCATTAGCGACCTCGAACGCATCCCAGATGGCATACATGATATTCTTCACCCGCCGGGCATCTCCTATGACATGGACGCCGGGTCTTTTGAACCGGATCTCTTCAAAGAGGGAGCGCTCAGGGCGGTAGCCGACGGCCAGAACAATACCGTCGCATTTGATCTTTACCTCACCGTCGGGGGTATGGCACAGTGCCGTATCGTTTTCAAAAGATGTTATCCGTGTGGCGGTTCTTACCTCGATATTGTTGTGCGGGATCAACAGTTCCAGCATGTCACTGTTGGCGTGGCATAGCGGGCCGTTGACAGCAAGGATTTTGTCAAGCTGCTCAACGATGGTGATGGTTTTACCCTGTTTGGCCAGCCACAGTGCGGTCTCACACCCGATCAGCCCACCGCCCACAACGATCAGGGTATTCCCGATCTCTCTTTTCTTTAAAAGAACCTCTTCAGCCGTAAAGAGTTTGCTGCTGTCAGCGAGGGGGAGTGTCAGGGGTCTTGATCCTGTCGCGATAATCACCTCATCATATGTTGAGGACAGAACAGTACCCGGGGCCGCCTCGGTATTGAGCTGAATCTCTACATCAAGATGATTCAATTGGTGTTCGTACCATTTGACCAGTGCGATATCATCCTCCTTGAAATCCGGTACACCGCCCGGAATCAGGTTTCCGCCCAGCCGTTCCGATTTTTCAATGAGAACGGGTGTGTGTCCCCGGGTCGCGAGTACCCGGGCGGCCTCACATCCGGCCACCCCGCCGCCCACGATCAGGATCTTTTTGGGTTTCAGCACCGGGTTGTAGGCCGCTGTTCGTTCCCGGCAGGTCTGGGGGTTGACCGCACAGTTGAGTGCCGAGTAGGTCTGCACCCGGCCCATGCACCCCTCGTGGCAGGAGATGCATGGCCTGATCGATTCAACATCTCCGCGCTGCAGTTTGCTCACATAGTCCGGATCGGCAAGCAACGGCCTTCCCAGGCTGATGACATCGCACATCCCTGTCTCTATGGCCTCCTCAGCCATCTTTGGGGTATCCATGCGTCCCGCGCAGATAATCGGGACACCCACGTGGTCTTTCATCAGCTTGGCATAGGGCCTGTAGAGGCCTTTTTCCTGGTACATGGGCGGATGACTCCACCACCAGGAATCATAGGACCCCACATCCACATCCAGGCTGTCATATCCGTATTGGACCAGCAGTTTGGCGGCTTCGACACCCTCATCAAGATCCCGTCCCTTTTCCTCGAATATTTCGCCGGGCAGGGCCCCTGACTTGTAATCCTTGATAAAGCTTTTGGGGCTGTATCTCAGGGTGACCGGAAAGTCCTGGCCGCAGGTTCTCTTGATCTCTTCCACCACCTGCCTTGCAAACCGCAGACGGTTTTCCAGGCTGCCGCCATACTCATCGGTCCGGTGGTTGAAAAAGGAGATGGCAAACTGATCCAGCAGGTATCCTTCATGGACGGCATGGATCTGAACCCCGTCAAAGCCGGCCCGCTTTGCATGGTACGCCCCTTCACCGAACATTTTGACAATGTGCAGGATTTCCTTGATCTCCATGGGGCGGCAGGTTTTGTCCAGCCACCGGTGGGGAATGGCTGAAGGGGCCACCGGCGGATACTCGCCCATGTTGGTGGGAACTGTGACGCGGCCGAAGCCGCCGGACATCTGCAGGAATATCTTGGTGCCCCAGGCATGGATCCTTTCAGTCATCTCTTTACCGGTTCGGACAAAGTGAACCGGATTATGTGTTGAACAGGGGACATGGGGCATGGCATGTTTTTCAATGTCGTTATCGACAAAGGTGACACCGGTGATTAAAAGGCCGGTACCGCCCTTTGCCCGGGCCACGTAATAATCCATGCCTTTCTGGTTGAAAGCACCTTCGTTGTCTGACAGGCCCAAGGGTCCCATTGGGGCCATGGCAAACCGGTTCTTCATCTCGATCGATCCAATGGTCACGGGTTCGAATAAACGAGTATATGGGATCAAAACATTTCTCCTTTTCGGAACAGGGTTATTTGGGAACCCACAGCACCATTCTGGGTTTTTCAATCATCTTCTCGGCCAGTTCCAGAACCTTTCCATAGGTGATGCAGCCGGCCATGCAGTGCTGGGCGCATGCGGGTTTGAGGCCTTTGCGGGTTCTTTTGCTGCAGAGCACGCACAGTTCAGTTGGAAAGGGCAGGTAAGAAAGATAGTATTTGTCTTTTGGAAGTGTCTGGATCATCTCGTTGACGCGGATACCGCCCATACCTGCCGGCCATTGATGCTCCTGGGCGCAGGCCACCTGACAGGTATGACAGCCCGTGCAGTATTCATAATCGATCAGCAGTCCGTATTCATGTTTCCTACTCATGGTTCACCTCCACAGGGTCGGCGCATCGGTAAATTCTGCACATGGAGTGTTTGATGGGTGCCCCCATCCCGTCCTTGCCATGGTGGTTCATGGGGATCAACTGGTTGATATTGGATTCCCACATACCGTAAAGCCCGGGTTCGGCGGCTTGTTTTTCCGGGAACCACCACCCGTGGGCGGCCATGATCATCCATTCCGGGACCACAGGCGTGGCCTTGGCCTTGAGTTTTGCCCGCCCCATCCAGTTTTCAATCCAGATCCATTCACCATGCCCGATGCCATATTGTTCTAGCGTCTTGGGGTGGATTTCAACCGTGGGATAGGGATCGATCTCCCTGAGCCAGGGAATCTGACGGTGTTCTGTGTGGAAAAAGGCCGGGGAGCGTCGCCCGGTGGAGAGAATCAGGGGGTAGTCCTTGGCGAGATCCGGCCGACTGACCGGGGTGAACGGGGGTTCTTCGTGGTGGGGGACAGGCTCGAGGCCTGCTGCCTCCCTCAGCGTGGAATAGAGTTCGAACAGGCCGGTGGGTGTCCTGAATCCCGGCCGTCTGTCAGGTCGCAGCAACCCCTTTTCATAACGCCGGTAGGGGCAGCTCGAGGAGCCTTCAGGCGGGTAGGCCCACCCTTTGGTTTGGAGTTCTTCAAATGTCATGCCCGAGGGTTTCAGGATTTCATCATACAGATCGTAGAGCGTGTCAAACTCATATTCGGGGTCAAAGCGTTTGGCCAGTTCAAAATTGATCTCCGGGTCGGGCCGGCATTCATCGGTTTCAAGGACCTTGTTAATGGTCTGCAGCGGGACCCACCAGCTCCTGAAGCTGTCTTTTTCCAGGAATGTGGCAGCCGGTAGCACCACGTCGGCATACTGGGTGGTGGGGGTCTGGAACAGATCGACGGCCACGATGAAATCAAGTTTCTCCAGGGCCTTTTTCCACCGTTTCGGATCCATGCCCAGCCCCTGCATGATACCGGCCGTTTGAATCCACATCCCCTTGATGGGGTAAGGATCTTCAGAAAAGATCTGGTCCAGGGTCAGGTCGGTCTGGGCCCGCCAGTAAAATTTTTCCAAGGGCATAAAACGGTCCCTGCCGATTCTTGGATCATCCGCTTCCTTGGTCTTGAGGCGGATGGCACCCTTGGTGCCGGGAAGGGCATAGGCGGCCACATCAAAGGCAAATCTTGCGAACACGTTACCTCCGGGGATATCCAGGTTCCCGGTCAGGGCCCACAAGGCGGTGATCCCTGTTACCAGGGGCGTCAGGGCCGGGGTCATGTCCACAGCCACCCCCCAGTGAATGGATGCGGGTTTGGCTTTCGCATAAAGGAGAGCGGCTTTTTCAATGTCTTCTGCAGCAACGCCGGTGATCGTTGCCACCTTGTCCAGCGGGTATTGATCAACCTCGGCGCAGAAGGTATCCCAGGCCGTGCTGCAGGTTACCTGCCTGCCGTCAGCCAGCGTGATCTCAATATCGCCTGAAATCATCGGTACTGCCGATTCATCAACATAGCCGACCCCGGCAGAATCCCATATCACAGGGGTTTCAGATACTGAATCCCAGGCCGCATAGTTGTCCTGATTTCCATCTGTGTGAATGTCGATTTCACGCAGCAGCTTTCCGGTATCCCGGCGGATCAGGTGTGCGGCATTGGTCCATTTTTGAACAAACGCCTTGTCGTACAAACCGTTTGAAATGATAACATTTAAAAATCCCATGACCAGGGCAGAATCGGTTCCGGGCCGCAATCTCAGGTGATGCTTGGCCCGGGACCCGAACCAGGACAACCTGGGGTCAATGCAGATCAGTTTTGTACCTTTTTTCATCAGGTCGATGATCCAGTGGCCAAACAGGTTGTCCGGGCAGGTGGCATGGATATTATACCCCCAGATGATCATACATTCCGGTACTTCATAACCGGGATGGTCATAGCGGTCTTCGAACCACTGGCCGGCATCAAATACGGCAAAATCTCCCGCACGGTGGCTACTGCGGCCAGCCTCGGACCGTAGCAGGCCTGGCCGGTAAGGCCGAACATCACGTTGGGGCTGCCGTATGCATAGGCCAGCATGCAGACCCACGGGTAAATATCGCGGCCGGTCCCGACGTTGAAGACCATGCTCTCAGGGCCATACTCACTGCGGATCTGCTTCATCTCCTTTTCGATCAGGTCGAATGCCTCATCCCAACTGATCCGTTCCCATTGGTTGCTTCCTCTATTACCGACCCGCTTCATCGGATACCTGAGCCGGTCCGGATGGTCATTGTACTGGGTCATGGCCAGCACCCTGGCGCACAGCCGGCCATGGTTCATGGGATGCTCCGGATCTCCCTCAATCTTGACCAGCTTGCCGTCTTTAACATGGGCCAGCACCCCGCAGCCGCCATGGCATCCCGGGCCCGGCGACCATGTGGTGGTTTTATGAATGGTGGTTTTTGAAGATGTCATAAGCTTCCTCCGGATTTCCCAACCCGTCATGCACATGTGTCAGGGTCGTTTTTGAATATGGGGCCTTTAATTTTCAATCGTCATGGTCAAGAAATAACAGGCTTGAAAAATTTAGTCAATAAGTTTATTATCAATAAATCGATATAAAATAAATTGATATTCAATAAGTTCTTGCAATTTGCGTAAAGAATCATTATGGTTTCAATACTGAACGTTAACACCAAAGGATGTTCCATGGAAAAACCGAATTACAAGAATGACCTGACTTTTGATGAACGGGTGATGATGGGAATTGTCCGCGCAGCTGAAAATTTCAAGCGGGCCCATTCCCTGGTATTTAAAAAATACGGTCTGTCGTTTCCCCAGTACAATATCCTCAGGGTGCTTGAGGCATCGGAAAAGGGTCAGAATAAAATCAGTGCAGTGGGCAAGATCATGCTGACGCCGGGAGCCAATATGACCGGTCTGGCCAAGCGCCTGGAGCAGAATGGTTTCCTTGAGCGTCGTCCCGATCCTGCAGATGAGCGGGTCACGATGCTGGTGATCACCCAAAAGGGGCGTGATACCTTAAAACGGATCGAGGTGGAAAAGGACCAGGCCATCGACCGGATTCTTGAAGGGATCCCCCAGGAAGCAAAAGAGACATATCTGGCAGTCACCAAGCAGATTATCAAATCAACCGGTCTTCTTCAAAAAGAGATGTCAGGATAGACAATGTTACAGACCAGGCAGCGGATGGATACACAGGGGTTTGTTTTGCTGGTCCTGTTGTGCGCCTCATGGGGCATCAACCAGGTGGCAATCAAAGTGGCCATTCCAACTGTCCCGCCAGTGCTCCAGGCCGGCATCCGCTCCATTGGATCATCCATACTGGTGTTGATGTGGATGCGTTTTAAGCATATCCCTTTAAAGGAAAAAGACGGGACCCTGTTCTGGGGAATCCTGGTTGGGTTGTTGTTTACCGTGGAGTTTATCCTGATCTATTGGGGGCTGGAGTTCACCCATGCCTCCCGGTCGGCCGTGTTTCTGAATACCGCACCCTTTACCGTGGCCCTGGGCGCCCAGTTCTTTATACCGGGTGAGCGGCTCCGCCCGGTCCAGGTGGCCGGCCTGGTTCTGGCGTTTTGCGGCATTATTGCTGCGTTTCATGAGTCTCTAAGTCTGCCGACCCGGCAGATGCTGCTTGGAGACAGTATGTTGCTGGCAGCAGCCGTTATTTGGGGGGCAACCACCGTGGTCATCAAGGCATCCCCCCTGGCCCGGATTGCCCCGTCAAAAACACTCCTTTACCAGCTCGGGTGTTCGGCCGTCCTGCTGCCCCTGGCATCGGTGATACTCAAGGAGCCCGGGATCGGAGCGTTGAACATCCTGTCTGTCACAAGTCTGCTGTACCAGATCATCTGGGTGGCGTTTATCACCTATATCGGCTGGTTCTGGCTCATCAGCCGGTATCCCGTATCCAGGATGGCTTCCTTTACCTTTCTGACCCCCCTGTTCGGGGTCATGGCCGGAGGTGTGCTGCTGGGGGAACCCATGACGTTTAAACTGATCACTGCACTGGTACTCGTAGGCAGCGGTATCTACCTGGTGAACCGGAAATGAATATCCGGTCTCCCTTGATCAAAGATTGGAGGGTGAGATGAAACCCTTTTACCTGGTATGCATCGGCGTTGTCATTTTTGTAATTGTGCTAATGATCGGCTGGAAGATTTTCAGGCATGTCATGAAACCCCTTTTTAAAAAACATAAATAGGTGAGGGATTTTCTCCAAAATGGAAAAGCAACGTATCGATCCCATATGGAAAACCGACTATGACCTGGACCAGATCAGGCAGTTTACTTCTGGAACCCTGGTTGAGCACCTGGGTATCCGGTATGTTGAAAAGGGCAGGGATTTCCTCAAGGCTGTCATGCCGGTTGATGAGCGGACCATCCAACCCCTGGGGCTGCTGCATGGCGGTGCCTCGGTGGTCCTGGCGGAATCCCTGGGCAGTATGGCCTCTCACATGACCCTGGATGAGAATCATTACAGTGTCGGACTTGAAATCAAGGCCAATCATATCCGGAGCGCAAAAGAGGGTCTGGTAACCGGAATGGTCCGGCCGGTCCATTTAGGCAGAACCACGCAGATCTGGGATATTGAAATCAAGAATGACCGGGATCAGCTGGTTTGCGTCTCCCGGTTGACAATGGTCGTTCTTGAAAGATAGCATCACAAGTTTTGTCCATGAGCTTTTTGTTCCGTCCTATTCCGGGTTGAAAATACGGTGGGATCGCATCAGCAGCTCGTCGGTTGCCGGAACAAGATGCTGATAGACCTCAGTGTTGATCCTGTCATAAAGGGTCACATTCTCGGCTATGGGCATAAAGGTATCCCGCCGGCACACCATATGGTCGATCGCTGTTTGCCTGTCCCTGTAAATCCCTAAGGCAAGGGCCGTGCAGATAGCCGCTCCCATGCTGGCAGAGCCGTTCACCACATTCCTGTGGGCCGGCACGCCGAAAACATCCGCAAAGATCTGCATGAACAGGTCTCCGCTTGAACCGCCGCCGCTGATCACGATATTCGTGATTGCCGTCCCCATCTCATCACACATGGACCGGGCGTGGTTTTTCATGGTCAGGGCAATGCCTTCCAGGATCGAACGAAACATGTGCGGCCCTTTGTGGGTGCTGTTAAACCCGATCATCATCCCCCGTTCATGGAGATGGGAGGGCCGGGGCAGCCAGTTGAGTATACTATACAGCCCGTCGCAGCCGGCAGGTACATTTACCGCTTCAATATTCAGCCAGGCTTCCGGGGTAAGGTCTTTTCTTTTGGCTTCCTGGACAATATCAGATCCCAGCAGTTCCTTCACCCAGGTGACTGTGGCCATTCCCCGCCGGATGCCGTTGCTCTCATAGAGGTATTCTCCGGGCAACGCCCCGGGGTTGCTGAAATAGTTCACGGTATCCGGCCGGGGGGTGGTTCCCACCATCATGGAGGTGATGTAGGTCCCCAGAGATACCAGGACGGTGCCGTCATTAATCAGCCCCGCGCCCAGTCCTTCCACGGCTTTGTCGTTTGCCGTGGAGACAACAGGTATCCCGGCGGGTATCCCGGTGGCGCGGCTGGCCTTTTCCGTAATTTCTCCCAGGACCGTTGCCGGGTCCACCAGGTCAAACAGCATGTGCCGGGGGGTGGTGAATCTCTCAAAGTCCTCACTGTCTCGGTACCAGTCCAGGGTATCGGGGTCAATGGGCCAGGGTCCCACGTAGTTGCTCCGGGTATCCCTTGTTTTCCCGGTCAACCGGTGGGTGAGATACCCGGTGGTGGCCGTCACATAGCGGACTGCATCGTCTTCATGCACATACGGGCTTGCCAGGCGAAGATCCATCCAGCTTTGTACGGGAGAGGCCAGGTTGCCGTCCGAACGGATCAGGGCCCGGCAGCACCGTATGGAGCCTAAGCCAACACCGATGATTCGGCCCTTGTTTCCTGTAAATTTTTCAAACAGGCTGCGGCAGGCAGCCTTAAGGCTGTCCCACAGGTCATCTCCGGGATGCTCGGCCCGGCTGTCCCCGTAAAAACGGATGGGTTGGAGCGGCACAGAAGCCGAACAGATGTCGCGGCCGGCCGTATCGAATATGGAGAGCTTGGTGCTCTGGGTGCCGCCGTCTATTGCAATGATATATTTTTCCATTTCAGATCCTTGGCAGAAGACAGGTGTTCAAGGGTTACCGCATCAGGTATCCGCCGTCCACGGTGAGCACCGTGCCGTTGACATAGTTTGAGGCATCAGAGCAAAGATACACACAGGCGCCCATGAGATCAGCGGTCCAGCCCCAGCGGTTGGCGGGGATATGGGAAAGAATCTGGGCATTCCGCTTTTCATCCTTCCGGGCTTTTTCCGTGAGCTCCGTGGCAAAGTATCCCGGTGCGATGGCATTGACCTGTATATTGAACTGGGCCAGTTCGTCACACATGGATTTGGTCAGCCCCACAATCCCGTGTTTGGTGGCGGCGTAGGCCGGAGACCACTGCCCGCCTAAAAAAGAGTAAAGAGAGGCGATATTGACAATCTTGCCGCGCTGTTGCTCAATCATATGCTTACAGGATTCGTGGGTCATCTCAAAGGCCGCGGTCAAGTTGACCGAGACCATCTTGTCCCACTCGGTCCGGGTAAACTGGGTGACATCCTCAACATTGATGCAGATGCCGGCACAGTTCACCAAAATGTCAATGCTTCCCCAGGCGGACAGGCATTGGTCTGTGACGCGTTTGCATTCGCCGTTGGTCGTGATATCTGAATACACATATTCATAGGCAACGCCGCAATCTTCTACCCATTGGCGCGTATCGCCGTCATCATCCATGATGCTGACGGCCATGACGTTTGCTCCCGCTTTGGCCAGACCAACGGAAAACGCCTGTCCCAAACCGCTGTTCCCGCCGGTGACAATGGCATTTTTTCCCTTGAGCGAGAAAAAATCCATGTTAAAATCAGTTACCTTCATATCAACTGTCCTTATTATTCAATTTGTGTATCATAATTTTTTCCATTAGTCTGTCAATGAATTCCCCGGTATCCCCCTGCACAACGATATCAGAGAGGCTGCAGATCGGTGCATGGCTTGCCGTATTCACCGAAATGATGGTGTCTACCTGCCGCAGACCAGCCAGATGCTGCATGCTTCCGTGAATACCCAAGGCCATGTACAGCTTGGGAGAGACGGTCTTCCCGGATTGTCCGACCTGGATGGCGCGGGGGGCGATCCCCTGGTCCACCAGTTTCCGACTGGCCGAAACCGTTCCGTTCAACGCCGCTGCCAGGGGATATAGATCGGAAAAACGCTCTTTTACGCCGCCGCCGCCCGAGACCAGTACCTCGTAGTCCCGTATATCCCGGGTCTGCTTTATTTTTTCCACATGGAGTTGTTTGACAGCACTTCGGGCCGTCGCAGGCGCACTGTATTCGGACACGTTTGTCTGCAGCCCGCCCCCTGGAGATGCATCAGGCGTATAGTCAAATGCATTGGGTCTGATGCTCAGTATCACAGGCGCAGGGCCGCTGAAGCGGATCCCTTCCAGTATTCTCCCGGAACAGGCCGGCCGGATGATTTCAATGCTGTCTTTTTGCCGTAAAATGTCCGTCACACCGGACACCAGACCGGCCTGGAGCCGTCTGGCCAGCCGCGGGGCAATCATCTTTCCCAGGGTAGTGGCAGGAATCAGGATGCTGTCAAAGTCGTGTTGCTGGTGCAGTTTTTCCAGAACCCCGGTCATTGCCCTGGCATCCCAGCGGTCCATAAGCCCTTCGGTCACGCGGACAACATGAGAAAAGATACCGTGGAAATGATCGCCGGGATCATCCAGAAACACCCCGCAGGTGTCGAACGCCTCCTCACCGTAGAGGCGGCGGGCGGCCTCCAGCAAACCTGTGGTATTTCCCATGCGCTCGGTGTCCTGGAAGATGCAGGTTCGTTTCATCTTAAAGAAATCCTTCCGCTTTGAGGAAATCAAACACCTCTGTGATGCCCGCCTCATCATTTTGAACGATGTGACGGTCCTTCTCGTCGTATGTCTTGGGATAGATATTCATCACTCTTGTGAAGGATCCGGTGCGTCCCTCTTCACCCTCAGAAAAGCCAAGTTCTTCGGCAGTGATGACAGTCAGATCATCGGAAACGTCCCGCCGCATGTCCGTTAATTTCACATAGGGCAGTTTATAGCCGCTCTCCCGGGTCAGGCTCAATACACAGGGCATGACCATCTCGTAAGTGGTAATCCGTGTATCATCAGCCACTTCGAACACCGCACGTCTGGTGTCAAACCGGTGCGGGTCGACCCGGATGATCCCCAGCATCTGGTCCAGGCCGAGAGCTTCCGCCAGCTGCACAGGCACACTGGCGGACCCGCCGTCCAGGGTTTGGGTACCCGTTAACAGGCAGTCATAGGGACGGTCGGCAATATATCCTGCCAGCAGATCACCCGTGACACTGCTGTTGTGGCGGCCGCTGCTGTTCCCCTCATCGAAAAACCGGCCGGAGATCAGGGTGGCCCTGTCCACCGGAAGCCTCAGCAGGTCTTCCATGTGGGGACGGACCGACAGGGGCCCGGCGCTCACCACCTCAACAGAGCAGCCGGGATTGCCGGCCTTCACCTGGAGGGCAAAGGCCAGGCTGCATGCATCATCCGGATTCAGAATCATCCGGGGATGCCGGCCGGTCCTGATTGTTTCAGGATCCCCGGTCGCGGTTCCAACGATGTTGACAACGCTGTCCACATCAGGAACAAACTTCACGGCGCAGATGATCTTCATTGACGTGCTTCTTCCATGCTTTTTGGATCCCCCTCAGGAATGTCCTTTATCCGGTGCGCTTACTGCTGGTATTTTTCCCCTTCCTTCTGGGGATAGATGGTGCCAAAGTTCATGATCCCGTTGGGATCAAAGGCCTCTTTGAGTTTTTCTAACATGTAGTAGGCAGACCCGTGCTCATCCATGGTCCACTCATTTCTGAACTTTCCGATCCCGTGGTGATGGCACATGGAGCCGCCCAGCTTGAGGGTCTCTTCAACGATGATTCTCTGCAGGGGATGATGATATACCCGCATCTCATCCTCTGGTTCGCAGTGGATGTGGTAGTTGTACACAAAGTACATATTGGTGCCGTTGATGTAACTGTGGGAGGAGTGGCCGCCCAGCATGGTCAGGTCATGGGCACGGGGGTACTCAGACCTGATCCGCTGCATCACGTTGTTGTAAATCTTGGGGATGGTCTCCCAGTCAGCGGAGATCTCGGTGGTGAATCCGGCATGGGAATCGTTTTGTTTCATCCCTTCCATTTCATCATCAATATCTTTCTGGGACCAGTTCAGGTTGTTAAACCAGTCCTCGATCAGCTGGCCATCCACCTGCTCGATGACACCGGTCTTGAATTTTTCCACGGCATCTTCTATGGCCTGGCAGGTGGCACTGACAATGCCTTGAGGGCCTTCAGCCATAAACAGGAGAACGCATTTGTCTTTATGGAAATGGTAAAAATGCTGGGCCGCATCCTCTTCAGAATAGGCCCGGGCAACGGAAGGACGGAATCCGTTGACCATCACCTCCCGCAGCACCTGTATACCCGTTTCCATGTCCCGGATAAGGTAGCCGTAGAACCGGTTGTTTTCAGGATAGAACCGGAAGATCTTGACCGTGACTTCGGTGATATAGCACAGCGCCCCTTCATTACCAATGGCAATATGCCGGATATCCGGTCCGCCGGATCTTCTGGCAACATTCTTTATCCGGGAGATATGGCCGCTGGGAAACACACACTCCAGCCCCACCACCATGTCCTCAATGCCGCCGTACAGGGTTGAAAACTGGCCGATACTCCGGGTGGCCACCAGTCCGCCGAGTTTTGCCACCGGCTTGGACTGGGGGGAATGGCCGGCGGTAAATCCGTTTTTCCTCAACTCGTCTTCCAGCTGCTGGAGGGGGACCCCGGCCTGCACCGTGGCCTGCATGTTATAGGTATCGATGTTCAGGATCCGGTTCAGATGCAGGGCATCAATGACAACGGTATTTTCCTTCCAGTTTTCCAGTCCCCCTTCCGTGGCTGTTTTTCCGGCCCGGGGAATCACATTCAATCCCGATTCGTTGCAGAATGAGAGCACCTTGCCCACCTCATCAGCTGATTTGGGATATACGATGGCAGCCGGCATGGGCACATCCAGGACCCGCCGTACTTTCGCATATTTCTTATACCTGTCTGCCGACGCATCATATAGATCCTCGGGGTCGGTGTTGACTTGGGATGGGGTCAGTATTCCGCTTAAATTTTCAATGATTTTATTCTTGTCCAATTTTGTGCCTCCGGCAGTTAAATTTGGGTTGATTGGTCCAAATTTTAGAGACAGGACAATATATTGTCAATGGAAAAGGAAAGATTTCCATATTTTTATAAAAAATTAATAAAATATGGAAAATTTTCCATTGCATTTCTTCTATTTATCCGTATCCTGTAAGGGTGTCGAGTTCTTTATTAACTATTACAGCGGAATTGAGACAGCGTATGATTACCATGGATTTAAGCGCATTGAACCCTTTAGAAAAGCATATACACGATCAGATGGTCCGGCACAGCAAGACCATGCCTGCCATTCGGATCAATCAGGCCGCGGAATTTTGCCAATGCTCGGTATCCAAAATATCAAAGTTTGTCAAAAAGCTCGGGTTCAACAACTACAGGCAGTATGTGGATTTTCTATACGGAAAAGAGGTCACACCGGCCGCAAGCTCTGATGAATTAAAGCGCCTGTCATCCTTCATCGACACTTTTGACACGGCCATGATTGATGAGTTGCTATCCTTGATCGACAGCCACGATAAAATTGCCCTGTTCGGATACGGTCCCTCTCTTCTCTGCGCCCAGTATTTCGAATACAGATTCCGCAACAGCTCGGACAAAACCACCATGGCGGTATCTGATGAGGTCACCCTGAAAAATATGGTGGATGAATCAACCCTCCTGCTGATTATCACGGGGACCGGCCGATTTCAGTCCTTTCAGAATATTTTTGATGCGGTCAAGAAAAAAGGCACTAAGGTGGTCATCATCGTGGAGGAATACAATACCAGCCTGTTCAGCCAGTGTGACAAGATATTCTGGCTGTCTTCCAGCCCTCAGCCATCGCATCTCAAACCCTATGAAAAATCAAGAACCCTTTTTTTCATTTTTCTTGAGGAGATCATTCAGCGGTTGCTTCAAAGGAAACTTGAGTAACCGGCTGACCGCGCAAAAGAGGTTGGGTTCAGATAAACCCGGGGTGGGTCGCTAAAATCATGGCGTGGCCACCCTGGACATTGCAGATGTTGTGAAATCCTTTCTGGTTGAGCAGGATCTGGCACTCATAGGAACGGGCCCCGGTACCGCAGACCAGGCATATGGGCTTGCCTTTGGGGATCTCATCCAGTCGATGCCTGAGTTCGGACTGGGGAATATTCATCCAGCGTTCCCCGTATTTTGCGGTAAACGGTTCAGCCTCTTTGTGCTCCCTGACGTCAATGACCCGGATCCGGTCATGATTAAATGCATCCACAAACTCCATGGAATCCATGGGATGGTTCCGGCCGTCCAGGATATTGTCCAGGACATTACCGGCATTGTTGATGACATCCATGGCCGATGCAAAGGGCGGTGCATATGCGGTTTCAAGGGTGCAGACCTCATCCACGTCAATGCCTTCCTGGAGCAGGGGGGCTATGGAGTCGACACGGCCTTTGACGGCATCCCCTTGATAGCCCACGGCCTCGATCCCCAGAATTCTGCGGGTTCTTCTATCAGCGATCAGGTGGATATACATGAGCTGGGAGGAGGGGTAAAAATGGGCACGGTCCGATTGGGCCACCACGGCATGGACCGGATCATATCCGATCTCCCGGGCCTGGCTGAGGGTGAGCCCGGCTTTGGCTGCAGCCATATCAAAAATCTTGATGCAGAAACTGCCCACGGTTCCCCTGAATTTGGATGCCCGGCCGTGGATATTGTTGGCAATGATCCGTCCCTGACGGTTGGCCAGGGAGCCCAGCGGCATGATCATGTTCTCCCCGTTGACCTGGTTTCTCATCTCAATACAGTCGCCGCCGGCATAAATATGGGGATCTGAGGTGCGCATGCCTCGGTCCACCAGGAGCCCCCCGGAATTACCCACGGCAAGTCCGGCCTCCTGTGCAAACCCGGTATTGGGCCGAACACCTGCGGACATGACCACCAGATCGCATTCGAGCGTACCGGACCCGGTCTCCACGGAGGTGACACCCGAATCGGTATCCCCGTCGATCCGGGTCACTTTCTCGGAAAGCATGAGCTTTACGCCGTTTTCAATGAGGTGGTTTTCAAGGACTTTGGATATGTTTTTTCCAAGGGCGGCCGGCAGGACCTGGTCCGCCATTTCAACGATGGTGGTATCCACCCCCCAAAGGTCGGTCAGCGCTTCAGCCATTTCGATGCCGATGGCGCCTGCACCGATCACGACAGCCTTGCCCACCTGGCCCTGGGAAATCTTCTCTTTGATCGCCCTTGCCGCATGGAGGTTGGAAACGGTAAACACCATGGGCAGATCAGCGCCCGGGATGGGCGGCTTGAACGGGGATGCGCCCGTGGCAATGACCAGCTTGTCGTAGTCCAGAGATTCCTCCTGCCCGGTATCCAGGTGACGGACGAGGAGCTTTTTCTCTTTGCGCTCGATCCGGACCGCTTCCACCCGGGGCATGATATCCACCCCTTTATGGGTCCTGAAGAATTCAGGGTCTCTCAATGCATGGGACGAGGTCGAGTACAGGCCCTCAATATCCGGGATATCTCCCCCCACATAGTACGGGATCCCACATCCCCCGTAGGAGATCAGGCTGTCCCGGTCAATGACGGTAATCTGGTAATCCGGGTCCAGGCGTCTGAGACGGCAGGCCACCTTCGGGCCCAAAGCAACAGCGCCGACAATAACAACACGTTTCGGCATAATATTTCCTCTTCACAATGCCCCGGGAGATAGCGGCCGGGCACTGGTATTTAAGTTGATCAATCTGCCCCAGTCAGAACAGGTCGCAGGGTCATAAAAATAGTGATGATTACCTGGATTGCAACTGTTGGGGCTTAAAAAGATCGGGTTAATTCTCAAGGGGGCGTCCGGCCTTGATCATGCGCTCAAGGAACCGGTCCGGCGGTTCAAAGTCCACCAGACGAAGATCCTGGCGCTCATCTCCTCTATGATCCAGGAAGATGACGGTGGGCACGCCTTTGATCCGGTATTGTTTCAACAGGGCTTCATGGTCTTTATTCCCCCTGCGGGTCAGGTCAACCCTGATCAGAATAAATTTCTCCCGGGCGGTTTCCACAACCCTGCGGTCATGGAATGTGATCGTGTCAAGCTCTCTGCACGGACTGCACCAATCCGCTGAAAAATCAATAATGACGGGTTTACCTGTTTGCTTGGCTTGCACCATAACGGCGGAATCATACTCGAGAAACACTGCACCCGGTCCCTTGATAAATGCCGATGCCATGGTCAGGGTGGCAAAGCCCATGGCAGCCAGTGCCACCGCGATTTTGACAAATCCAAACGCTTTAAACCCGGCCTGGGTATCATCCAGCCACGCCAGATGAATTCCGGCACCCAGGGTGGTGGCAGGCATCAGCACTGCGGCCAGGCGTTCTGAGCACAAAGGCCGGAGAAAATAGACCGCCATGCCAATCATGATCCATCCCATCAGTTTCCTGATCCAGATCATCCACTGACCGGATTTGGGCAGGCGGCTGATGTTACCTGAAAACAGGGCCAGGAAGAAGAAAGGCAGTCCCATACCCAGACTCAGGGTGAAAAAAATGATAAATCCAAGCCACGGACTTCCCATGCTGGCCACCCAGGTTAAAAGGCCGAGGACAAACGGCCCGATACATGGCGCGGCCACAACCCCCATCATCAGCCCCATGAACAACGGTCCGAGAGCACCGGTTCTGCGCCGGGTAGCCAACTGCATGATACCGTAGGGCACACGAAGTTCCCAGAAACCAAACAGGCTGGTGCCCAAAACAGTGAGCAGCGAGGCAATCAGCAACAGGACTGCCGGATGCTGAAGCACGGCGCCCATCAAACCGCCGGTAAGGGCAGCAGATACACCCAGCATGGAGTTTGTAAATGCAATGCCCATCATATAGGACAGGGCGTGTCTGGCCGAACCTTGACCCTCTCTTCCCCCGAAATAGGAGATGGTAATGGGGATCAGCGGGTAGATACAGGGTGTCAGGTTCAGGGCGATCCCCCCTGCAAAAATACCCAGCAGGGTCCAGATCATGGCCCATCCATAAAGGGGTCCGGGCGGTTTTTCCTTGCTTTCTTGAGATGCTTCGGATGGGGATACACCCGCCGGGCCGGAGTTCACCGGAAGATCTTTGGCCTGCCAGCGGGGAAATCCCAAGGGGTCGCGGTAAACGTTTGAGTAGCCGAGTTTGACAGCCACACGGGCTGCGGAGTCACTCCTGACTCATGCCAGACCGGCTCAGTAAAATACAATGAACCGGTCTTTATCCGGGCCCAGGAGGTGGGCAAGATCTCCTTTTTTTCGCCACCGGGAAAGCCAGGTCGGTTCCATGGGAAAATTAAGCGCCCCTTTAATATGTCCGGCGCGGTATTCCCAGGCCTGCCGGGTGTCTATAATCAACGGCGGATCATTTTTATCCGAATATTTTTTTTCCAGGTCTGTTGTACTGATCAATTGGTAGCTGCCGGCCCGTGCTTCAGATTCCACATCTTCCCAAGATGCGGTTTTCGGGGTGACGGATTGGTTGGTCAAAAGCAGGGCCATAAGCGTCATGCCGGCAACCGTCAACGCTGTAAGATTTTTTCTTATCCGTCTCAAATCGATGTTCCTTTGTTCGATTCCCCTGTCGCCAGGCTTAAACCAAGCGCCTTCCAGTCTTGAGCCCCCTCTTCAAGACGGATGGCATGAAAGCCCTTCTGGTTAAGCAGTTCTACGGCCTGGATCGAAAGGACGCAATAGGGTCCCCTGCAGTAGGCAACGATCTGCTGGTCCCTGGGAAGGCGGGCCAGCATCAGTTCAAGTTCGCCCAGCGGCACAGACAGGGCTCCTTGGATATGCCCGGACCGGAACTCTTCAGCCGGCCTCACATCAAGCAGCGTGACCTGTTCATCCTTCAGGCGCTCGATCAGCGCGTTCCGGTCAATGGGTTCCATACCCTCTTTACCTGACAGAAACCGGCTTTTGATATTGTCCACCTCGGTGATCCTACTCTCGGCAACATGGCGGAAAGAGAGAAAAAATTCGCACACCATGGGCGCTGTCCTGTAGCTCACATGGAGGCCTTTTTTCTCCTGCTCGACCAGCCGGGCATTTTTAAGGACCTGAAGATGCTGGGAGGTGTTGGCAATGCTGAGTCCGGTTTCCTTGGACAATCGGTCAACCGTTCTTTCCCCCTGGCAGAGAATGTCAATCAGTTCCAGCCGTTTCGGGCTGGAAAAGGCTTTGCCGATTCTGGCAAATTGTTCAAAAATATCATCCTTGAAACGCCTGTTGGGATTCATGGGTAATGCTCGCAATTCAATTATTCAACTATTCAATTAATTTATTGAATAGTTGAATTATCATGCCGTAGGTTTGATGTCAAGATGGTTTTGAGCAGCCGCCCCTGTGATCAGTTTGAAGCCAGAAGCGGGCGGTCCTGCGGTTCAGGAAGCCGTTCAGCCTGCGTGACAGGCTCGCGGGGTTTAACCCCAGGAAGAAGGGCCGGCGTTTTGGTTTTTCCGGTAATGATCCGGGTCAGGTCGGTTACATGGGTGTTGAGCTGCTCTGCCAGTGCATTCATCTCCTCGGCCGCGGCTGCGGACTCTTCAGCGCTGGATGCATTCTGCTGAACAACCGTTTCCATTTCCGAAAGGGCATGGTTGATCTGACTGATGCCGTCTGACTGCTCCTTGGACGCCTGGGAAATCTCGGCAACCAGCTGCCCGACCTTGACCGCGCTCTGGGCGACCCTGCTGAAAACATCATGGGTTGAGTTCACCAGTGCCGTACCGTTTTCCACTTTTTTAACAGTTTCATCAATCAGCTGTTCCGTTTCATTAGCCGCCTCGGCCGCACGAATGGCAAGGTTCCTGACCTCATCCGCCACCACGGCGAATCCGGCGCCGGCCTCACCGGCCCGGGCGGCTTCCACGGCTGCATTGAGTGCCAGAAGATTGGTCTGGAAAGCAATTTCATCTATGGTTTTTATAATATGGGCGGTTTGGCGGCTCGCATCGGATATATTTTTCATGGAATCGGTCAGCCGTTCCATGGAGGTATTGGCATCGGATACGATCTGATTGACATCTGTCATATAATCATCTGCATAACCCGCGCTTTCAGAGTTTTTTTCGGTCATGGAGGCGATCTGTTCCATGGAGGAGGCCGACTCTTCAATGGAGGATGCCTGTTGAGATGCGCCTTCGGCCATGGACTGACTGGATGACGATACCTGCCCGGATGTGGCAGCGACATGACCGGCACCTGCCTCCATACCGGCAATGATCCTGTTGATCGGCTGAACAATGGCATGTGTGACCAGAAATATCAGAACAAAGATTACTGCAACACCTGCGAGGCCAATGACAATGCTGGTATTCCTCATGGATGTCACCGGTGCAAATATCTCTTCAATGTTCGCGGTAGAGGCCACAATCCAGCCGGTTTTTTCATCTGCTGAAAAACTGACGATTTTTTCAATCCCTCTAAAGGTGTATTTGATCAGTCCGCTTTTTTTTTCAACCATCTCCCGTCCAAAGCCGTAATCTTTCAAGTCAAGGCTCAGAATCGTGGATTTATCCGGGTGTGCCAGTATGACACCGGTTCGGTCGGTCAGGTATACATAACCGGTTTCACCCACCCTCTGCGGATCAATAAATCTCCGGTTGAATGCATCCATCCGGATGACACTGAACACAACCCCGATCACGTCGTTTTCATGGACCACCGGGCAGGAGATCACGAATACAGG
>QZLA01000212.1 GCA_004796375.1 Desulfobacteraceae bacterium | reverse complement strand
CGCCATGCATGATCAGATCAAGTATCCTCAGGCTGGACGCTTTATCAATGGGCCGGTTTCCAGATCCGCACTTGGGCGAATGGACACACGCCGGGCAGCCGTTATCGCACGAACAGTTCCGGATGACATCCCGGGTCCGCTCAAAAAAGGAAGTGCTGGATCGATACGCTGTTCGGGTCAGGCCCAACCCCCCGGGCACGCCGTCGTATACAAACACGGCAGCCTTCCCGGTCTGGGGATGATGGGGTATGGAAATGCCGCCCAGGTCATTGCGGTCGGTCATGACCAGCAGCGGTAAAATACCGATCACGGCATGCTCCAGCGCATGGATTCCGCCCATGAAGTGGAACCGCTCGGTTTCAATCTCCTCCCTGACCCGGTCAGGGATGTCAATCCACAACCCTAAGGTTTCAAACTCGATCACCGGAAGATCAAGGGGCACAATACCAAGGGATTTCTGGGTACCGACCTGCTTTTTCTGATAACCGGTGACCTGTTCGAGAATTTTGAGTCTGCCCAGGGAGACCCGGGTGTTAAACACGGTTTTGGATTCAAGAACTTCGAGGATATGGGTGGATTTATTGGATCTGGCCCGCGTAAAATAGTTGACCGATTTGGGCCTGGCTTCGATCACACCCTGCTCGTGATCAAACGCCGTAATGATATAAGATTCGCCGCGATGCAGATAGACCGCTCCCTCGTGGGCTTCAAAAAATGCCCGGTGCCGGTCCATCTCTCCGAGAACCTGCTGGGTATCCTGTAAAAATATGGGGATGCTCCTGGAGGTCCCGCGAAGGTTGACATGGCGGTGAGGTGATTTTCTGGCCGCGTACCAGAGTTTACCGTTTTCACTTTTCAACAGCCTGCCTTCGGACTCGAGATCAACAATGGCGGCTGCAACTGCCTTATCCCGGGCCATCGGTTCTGTGCAGGATATCACGAATTCCGCTGCCGTACATTCCACATGGTTTTTAAGGATGATCTCATTGTCCGGGTTGATGATGGCATGTTCCGGCGGCATATTGAAAAACTGGTCCGGGTGGTTGATGAAATACTGATCCAGTGCGTCTTCATGGGCGATCAGTATCAGCACCGAGTTATTTCCTTCACGCCCTACCCTGCCGGCCCGCTGCCAGGTGGACATGATGGTTCCGGGATATCCGACCAGAATACAGATATCCAGATTCCCGATATCGATCCCCAGTTCCAGTGCGCTGGTGGACACCACAGCCAAAAGGTCACCGGAGGCCAGCTGTCGTTCAATCTCGCGCCGCTCTTCAGGCAGAAATCCCGCCCGGTAGGCAGATATTTTATCAGACAGGGATGGTGCACGGTCTGAACTCCATACGGCAATTAATTCTGTGATCTTCCTGGACTGGGTATATACAATGGTTCTCAGCTCCCTGTGAACCGCCGCATGGATCAGGGCGATGGCTGTCTTGGCAGCCCCGTCCACACCCTTCATCAGGATCACATCCTTTTGACCCGAAGGTGCGGTGCTTTTATCAATCAGTTCAACATCAAGACCGGTCAAAAGTCTTGTCAATTCTACAGGGTTGGCGATGGTGGCCGAGCAGAAAACAAATACGGGATCTGCCCCGTACATGTTGCAGATCCTGAGCAGCCGCCGGAATACCCAGGCCATGTTGGATCCCATCACCCCCCTGTAGGTATGAACCTCATCCACCACCACAAATTGAAGGTCGGAAAAAAACGCCTTCCATAAATCATGGTGGGCCAGCATGGACAGGTGAAGCATTTCCGGGTTTGTCAACAGGATGTGGGGCAGGTTGTTCCTGATCTTTGTCTTCTGATACGAAGAGATATCCCCGTCATACACCGCTGCAGACAAGGTCTTCTCAGGATTGAATTCAAGGTTCAGTGCCTTGAGCAGGCCGTTAACCGTATCCAGCTGATCCCGCGCCAGTGCTTTGAGCGGGAACAGGTACAGGGCATGGGCCTGCGGATTTTCAACCAGCTCCTCCAGCACGGGAAGATTATAGATCAGGGATTTCCCTGACGCCGTTGGTGTGGCAATGACCGTATGCCTACCCTGCCTGATCTGTTGTATGGCCTTGTGCTGATGTTTGTAAAGCCGCTCAATACCCAGGCATCTCAGGACTGCGGGCAGCACCTTGCCATCCAGGGCGTCGGCATCGGCAAATGCGGCATTGACAGGAGAAAGAGACCGGTGGCAGACGATGTCGTTTTCAAACCCTTTGTAATTTAAAAGGGACTGAATGTATTCTTCCAGAATCACTAAAAATTACTTCCCTTCGAGTTGACAGCTCATATATCATAGAGTATGAAGACGGTTCAACCTTAAAGCGCGTTATCCCAAAACCCCATGTTCCTGGAGTTGGCCTTTAATGAAGCAATATCAGATGCATTGTGATCAGACCCTTGATACCTTAATCCGGCTCATGCAACAGGGTACCCGTCGGCAGGTGGTTATCCTGCGCCACTCTGAAAAACGGTTGACCCGGTTGCCGGGTATGGAACCATTCATGCCGCTCACCGACAAAGGCAAATCCTTTGCCTTCAAATTCGGCCAAGGCCTTTCCACCCAATTTTCCCTGAAACTGTTTTCAAGTACTTTTGGCCGCTGCATTGAAACGGCGTACCTGATCGACAAGGGATTCAGCGAAAACCACACTAAGCGCGTGAAACCTGCAACGGTATCACGACTGCTGACCCCGTTTTATGTCTCCAACATCAAGGAGGTATCTGCCCGGGTTGAATCCATAGGCAGTGATACCTTTATCCGGCAGTGGTTTGACGGCCGCTTCAGCTCGGAGATGATCCTTGACCCTATGACCACCGCCGGCACATTGTGCCATTATTTAAAATCCCTTTTGGATTCCCTGGAGGATGATGAAATCGGTATTTGTGTGTCCCATGACTGGAATCTGTTTCCGCTCAAACAGTTCCTGCTTGACCAGCCGTTTGATGAATATGGGGATGTGGGCTATCTTGAGGGAGTTATCCTCTACCCGGAGAAAGATCAACTTTTAATGACCAATCACCTCAATCGGCCGGTTGAGATCAGTATCCCTGAACTGCCGGTCAAACAGATCGAGGAGTTATAGCTTTTGCATAGGCCTGCCTGGCTGTGATCCGGTAATGGCTGCCCTTTAGTAAAAAATGCTTTTCAACCAGATGCCAGAGCATGACGGATATCACGGATGCTAAAAGAATGGATATCATGAAAAAAGTCCATGGAGACATACCGGGCCATAATACCAGTAGACTCTGTATCAACGGGAAATGAATAATGTACACCCCGTATGAAAAATCACCATATTTCCCGAAATTCCCAAGATAGAAACACATCCCGCAAAAAACGACCCCTGTTGCAAGCCCCATGGGATATAAGATTTCATTGAAGACCAGTGATCCGGGAAATAACCTGCCCATGAAGAGGATCAACACAGCAGCTGTTAAAAACAGGAAGGTATGACGCTCAAAAACCTTGAAAAAATAATAAAAAAACGCACCGGCCATAAAATAGGACATCTGCCCGGGCAGCTGCCTTGACAGCTGTAAATAATAACCGGCCGCATGAAAAGATGTGTGGCTCAACTCAACCATGATAATGGTATAACCCACTGCCCCTATATACACTGCCGTCATGACCGGTAATACGCCGAAGCGCCTGAAAAAATAGACACAGAGGGGTACCACCGCATAGAACATCACCTCGATTTTAAGGGTCCACAGTGCACCGTTCACCGCGGCAAACCGGTGACCCTCAAACACGCCGGGAAGAGAGGGCCCCAGAAAATTTAAAAATGTCAGGTTGGCGGTCACATATCTGACAAATTCCATGGAGAAGTATTGCTCAAGAGGCCGGGTGGAGAGCAGACAAAGTCCGATGGCACAGCCGGTAACAACGGTAAAGTAAGCCGGATAAATCCGTCTTGCCCGCTTGGCCGAATAGGACAGAATCGAACCTGACCGCTCATAGCTCATGAAAATCAAAAACCCGCTGACCACAAAAAACGACTTGACTGCCACAGCCGAGGACAGAACATTTCTAACCCACGCCAGTTCCTGGTATCCGGACAGTTCATAGACATGAACCAGGCATACCGTGCCGGCGAACAAAAGCCGCAACAGGTCAAAATTGTTCTGCCTAAGCTTTGCAGAATCAGTGGGCAGGCGATAGGGATAAGCATCATCCGGCATGTGGGACCCCCATGAAAGGCCTATTTTGATTTGCAGGCCGTCATGGCCAGGGTGCGGCCCAGCAGGCAGGTGGCTGAATTCTGGTTATAGGCCAGCTCTCCTTTTTGGGGATTCAAAAATCCCGATATCCAGGCGAATGGGAAGAGAATCGAAAGCAGCAGTGAGGTGCGCTGTGATTTATCGGTGCTCACCCGTGTCATGGTCATTCCATGCATGGAAACGGCCCAGGCATACCGGTTCAGGTTATAGGGCGAGATATGCTGGCTGGCCGGGTCCCGTGTAAATGGGGTCAGCGTGCCAAAAGAATAGTAACAACCGGTCATCAGGAATTTAATCCTGGATTTCATGGAAAGGATATTGGGTGTGGTGAATAGAAAAATGCCGCCGGGTTTCAAAATCCTGGACACTTCTGAGAAAAACAGGTCATGGCCGTCTATGTGCTCAACCACCTCGACAGCGACCGCCATGTCAAAGGATTCATCTGAAAAAGGGAGCGTTCCGGATTCATCACACTGCCGGTACTCAACACCTTCCACATCAATGGGGTCCGGATTCAGGTCACACGCGGATACCGTTAACCCGGCATGTTTAAGTTTTTCAGACAATGCACCCTTGCCGGTGCCGATGTCCAGAATCCGCGCACCCGGTTTAAACACAGTTTCCAGGCTCAGCAGGTGAAGTGCAAAGTCATTGGTTCCGGAAATAGACATCTCCTGGGGCATATGATGGTTTCTCCTTGATTATCGGGTATTGGCTTCCACATTTATTCTGTGGCCATGGGTAGCAAATTTTCTTTAAGATGACAACCATCCATTTAATGACTTGACAAGACCTTATAAAAGTTGAATGGATGGGTAATGAGCAATTCCAGGACTAAACATGCAACGGGATCCTAGCCATGACAACTAAAATTACGGTTTTATGCGAGAACCGGAGCAGCGATCGCAAAGACATTATGGGTGAACACGGATTTTCAGTACTGATTGAAAAAAACGGTCACAACCTCCTCATGGATACCGGACAGGGATTTACCCTTCAACCCAATGCGCGAACACTGGGTATCGACCTGTCATCGGTCAATACCCTGGTGATCAGTCATGGTCACTTTGATCATACCGGTGGTCTTCTGGATCTTATTCCGGTCCCCCCTGACATCCGTTTAATCGCCCACCCCGACATTTTCACCCCCAAATATGCCCAGCATCCCCCGGGTCACATCCCGGAGTACAGTTTCATCGGAATCAGGCACGCCAGGGAATGCATTGAATCCCATTTTCAAACGCAGTTTGAACTTCAAACCGGGTTTTTCAAAATCCAGGATGGGATCTATTTCTCCGGCGAAATTGTAAAAACCACTGATTTTGAGAGACCAGACAGCCATCTCAAGCTCAAAACCGATGACGGGTATATCACGGACCCCATGAAAGATGACATATCTCTCCTGGTGGAAACCTCAAAAGGCCCGGTCATCATCACCGGCTGTGCCCACTCCGGGGTGGTGAATGTGATTCGCCACTTTGAAAACAAAACCGGCTACAATCAATTTTACGGGCTGATCGGCGGCACCCACCTGGGGTTTTTAAACTCGGATGACCAGCTTGCCCGGTCGATAGAGGCGTTTGAATCCTACGGATTTGAATTGATTGCCGTTTCCCACTGCACGGGAAATGAAGCTGCAGCAGCCTGTTACAACCATTTCAAGGACCGGTTTGCCTTTGCCAATGCCGGGTGGCGGATTGAACTCTGACCGGTAGACACCTCAGGCCTCGGCAATAAATATGGCCCTGACCGGAGCCGGATAGCCCTCCACGGTTTTGGAAGGATCATCTGGATCTAAAAAATCATCCAGGGATTCTGTTTTAATCCAGGGGGTTCGCCGCTGTTCCTCAACCGTGGTCGGGGTGACATCCACGCACCTGATATTTGAGAACCCGGCCCTGCTCAGCCATGACGCCATAGAGGCAAGATCCGGGATAAAAAAAACATTCCTCATTTTGGCATAGCGGTCCTTGGGAAACAGGCAGGTGTTTTCATGGGAATCGATCACCAGGTTTTCGACCACGATCTCACCGCCGGGCGCCATCCGGTCATGAATATCTTTGAGCATGTCGATGGGGGAGCGCCGATGATACAGGATACCCATACAGAACACCGCATCAAAATAACCATCCATCATGGGAAGATCATTGAATACGATGGGAATACAATACACATTCTCCAGCTTTAAAAAGGACTGCAGCGCCAGATACTGGTAATAAAAGGAGCTTTGGGGTTCCAATCCCAGCACCATTAAAGGATCCTGGGCGGCCATCCTGAACATGTAATACCCCGAGCTGGAGCCGATATCCAGGATTCGCTTTCCCTTGAGGGGTTTGATCTGATCTTTGACCCGATTCCATTTGAGGTTGGAACGCCACTCGGTGTCGATCTCCACACCGAAAATGTCATAGGGTCCTTTACGCCAGGGCCGCAGCTGCCGAAGTTTTTCAAAAAGAAGATCATAGGTTCCCTGGTCGATATCCTGCTTTTTACCGATCCGAATCATATCTTCATCAAGATGGATCTGTGACGGCCGGGCGACCGGCAGGCTGTCCACAACCTTCTTAAAGGTCAGAAAATTACCCACGGGATGCTCAAGAAAGCGGGCTTTGGGCAGAATCACCTCACAAAGAGCATCATAGCAATGATCCAGTTTCAGTGTACGGCTGTTCTCTAAAAGTCGTTCCATGGCAAACCTTGTTACCCATCCTGCTTGAATGCAATCATAGAGGCAAAGTTAAACCATTTAAGCCAGATGTCAAAAAAAACAAACCCGGCATTGCGGATCCTCTTTTCATGCGCTTCAACCGTTTCAGGAATCAGGACTTTTTCAAGGGCATCACGTTTCTGGCTGATTTCAAGTCTAGAGTAGCCGTTCTCCAATTTAAAAGACTGGTAGAATTCGTTCTGGAAGTCCGTATACCCCAGGTCCTGATGAACAATTTTTTCGGTCAACAACAGCACACCGCCAGGGTTTAAACCCTCAAACACACGAGTGATCACCCGGTCCCTTACGGAAGGTTCCAGGAACTGAAGGGTCAGGTTGATCACCACCACGGATGCGTTGTCAATCCCGATATTCTCGATACGATCGCAGAAGAGTTGAACATCCCCGGGGATCTGCCGTTGCTTCAATCTTTGAAGATATTTGTCGATCATCGGTTCTGAACTGTCAATTCCTATCATTTTAAAAGGAATATCTTCAAAAATATCCAAAAGAGTAATTCCCAGGTTTCCGTGTGAACACCCCAGATCGTAAACACACGTACCCTCCTGGTACAATGTCCTGGCCAGTTTGGCCGTCATCTTGATCCCCTGCCGGTAAAGGGGAACCGAGCGATTGAGCATATCGTCAAATACACGGGTCACCTCTTCATTAAAGGTAAAAGGGGGGACCTCTTTCATCTTTTTCTTAAATACATTATCCTTATCCATGTTTTCGCCCATGAACTTTGTCAGGTTAGTAATTTTACTTTTTGAACCTAGGTTTTTACCTTAATATGCTCTCAAGTGCAAGAAAGACAACGCTTAAAATCTTTACCCCTTGACTGGGACAAAGATAAAATGATATCTAATTTGAAGTAATTTCGCATTCGATCGGTTTCCCCGGACCACAGACTGCCGGACCCAAACGAGGAGGATATCATGGAAATTGTAGGCATCGACGTAGGTTTTGGGTTTACCAAAGCTTATAACGGCAAAAATTCCGTAATATTTAAATCACTTATAGGCGACGCCACCGATATCCAATTCCAAACCTCTATGGGTACCGAATCCACGCTTTCCCATCTCCATATCACATATGAAGACCGGTCTTACTTCCTGGGTGATTTTGCCGAACTCCAGTCCAATATCAAGGAATACACCCTGGACCAGGATAAATTTATCAAGGAATTCGTAAGAATCCTGGCCATTACGTCTGCTGCCTTGTGCTGCGATACACAGGCTCCCCTGCATGTTGTATCCGGTCTTCCCGTGGGTTATCTCAAACGTGACAGTAAAAAACTAAAAGAGATGATCAAAGGCACCCACAACATCACCTTTCATCATCAGAACGGCGAAACCGAACTGCGGACCATCACGGTTGAGGAGGTGCTGGTTATTCCGCAGCCCATCGGCAGCATTTTCAATCTTATTTTTGATGACAACGGCAAGATCAGTAACAAATCCCTGGCGTCACAAAAGCTTGGCGTTGTGGATATCGGGTTTAAAACCTCAGACTTCAGTATATTTGACCGGCTGCAGTATATTGAGCGCGGCTCTTCCACCATGGATACCGGTATTTCAAAGTGTTTTTCAGTCATAGCCAGCAAACTTCGTCAGGAAAGCAATATCAACATCGAGCTCTACCGTATGTTCAAATTTACCGAAACCGGCACCATCAAAATCAGGGGCAAGGAATTCAATATATCCAACCTGACCAAACGGGTGTATAACCATGCCGGATCCGCCATTGCTTCCGATCTTAACCGCTTGTGGGAAAATGACTGGGATATGGATTCCATCATCCTGTCAGGCGGCGGCAGTATGGAACTTTATAAGTACCTGACCCCCAATATTGAAGGCAATGTGATACCGGTGTCAAAAGATACCGATCCAAGGTTCAATAATGTTCACGGCTATCTGAAATTTGGACGGTACAAATGGGGGACAGGCAAACAACCCATCTCCAAACTGGCTCCTGAAAGCCCCTCCCCTGACGAAGACAAAAACCAACCCGAAACCGAAGATAAAGACGCAACTGCCCAGGACAAACCCGCTAAAGGCCTTTCCTGGCTGAGACGACAAGGATAGTTTACCCGATATGAACCAGGATCAGCTCACCCGGCTGCTGAATCAGGTGGCCGACGGCACCCTGTCTGTCGAAAATGCCTGCAATGACTTGAAACACCTCTCTTTTGAAGATATCGGCCATGCCCATGTTGATCATCACCGGTCCCTTCGAAAAGGCTTTGGTGAAGTTATCTTTGGCCAGGGAAAAACCGCTGCCCAGATTATTGAGATCATGCAGAAAATGACCGCTCACGAGGATGTCGTTCTTGTGACCCGCATCAGTGAGGATAAAGCGGGTCATGTTCTGGATCACATGCCTTTTTCCACCTACCATGAGGACGCCAGAGTGTTGATCTATGAAAAAACCCCGCCGGCTATCAAAGGCGCAGGTGAAATCCTGGTGATTTCAGCAGGTACCTCGGACATTCCGGTGGCAAAAGAATCCCTTTTGACAGCACAAGTGATGGGTAACAGGGTTCACGGCATTTTTGATGTGGGGGTGGCCGGGATTCACCGGTTGTTCTCCCATATGGAAAGGATCCGGAACGCCTCGGTGATCATCGTTGTTGCAGGAATGGAAGGGGCGCTTCCAAGTGTTGTTGCCGGAATGGTCCGGGCACCGGTGATCGCGGTACCCACCAGTATCGGTTATGGCGCCAGTTTTGGAGGAATTTCCGCCCTGCTGGGGATGCTGAACGCCTGCAGTTCCAATATTGCAGTCGTAAACATCGACAACGGGTTTGGTGCAGGCTATATGGCTGCGACCATTAATCAGGTCGGCACCTAGCTATCCGTCTACCGGTAGTTTGATGGTAAATGTGGTCCCACCGGTTTCATTGACATCCACCCCCATCTCTCCTTTGTGGTGATTGACAATAATGAAATAGGCCATTGAAAGGCCCAGTCCGGTGCCTTTATCGGGATCTTTTGTGGTGTAAAAGGGTTCAAAAATATGTTTTCGCGTGTCCTCATCCATTCCAGGACCGCTGTCTGCAATGGTGATGATGACATGGGCAGGGGTATGGGAAAACCGGATATCGAAAGCCGAATCGCTGCCTTTACCAGCCTGTTCCTGCATGGCCTCAATCCCGTTTTTCAGGATATTTACAAACACCTGCCGCAATTTGGTGGCTTCGCAT
>QZLA01000038.1 GCA_004796375.1 Desulfobacteraceae bacterium | reverse complement strand
CTGATCAACGAACTCGATGAATACCAGGCCGGTCTTTATCCGGCTGAAAGCAACCACCTTGAATCCGAGGATCAGCTCAGAGAATCTAACGTCCGAATGTACGGCTGTTTTTACGATAATGACCTCATTGCCATTGGTGCCGTAAAATTCATGAGCGGATATGGTGAAATCAAACGGGTATATGTACCCCACCAACATCGCGGCAAAGGGATTGCCAAAAAGATAATGACCACTCTGGAATCACTGATCCGTGAACAGGGTATGACTTATGCCCGCCTTGAAACCGGCATTCATCAGCATGAGGCCATCGGATTGTATGAGCGTATCGGATATGTCAAACGTGACCCGTTTGGTGATTATGCCCGGGACCCTTTGAGCGTATTCATGGAAAAAGCATTATAGGCTGACAGCAATCAGGAAACCGTCTCCATCAGACCGAGATAGTATTCTCCCTGGGCAACATTTCCCCGTTTTATACAGCCCTGCCCAAAAATACGGCATTTCTCCCGCAACACATTCAGGGCTGCATACCGGTGCTCCGGGATGAGCCCCCCCTTATCCAGCAGGCCCAGAATAGATCGAATTCGAAATTTATCCTGTGAGTGGTTTTTTGACAACTGATCCTCATGCCCTCCGGTCTTGATGGTACACGGCGTATCAATCAGGTGGATGGGAATGGATTCAGCAGAAATGCGCAGCCAAAGGTCATAATCCTCACACACCGGAAATGACTCGTTAAATGTTCCCACCCGGTCAAACAGTCTTCTTCTCATCATGACAGCGGACGGACTGACCAGGCACAGGTGAAGTGACGGCTCAAAAATAAGACCGGAGGGCTTCTTGTGTTTCTTCTTGGGATTGACCCGTTTCCCGTTCCGGATCCAGATCTCCTCGGTTTGACAGATCAGGGCATCCGGATGGGCGTTGAAAAATGCCACCTGAATCGACACCTTGTCCTTGGTCCATGCATCGTCAGAATCGAGCAGTGCAACCAGATCTCCTGAACTTTGACTGATCCCTGTGTTCCGGGCAGCAGACACCCCCCGGTTGGCTGTGTGTATCACCCGGATACGATTTGGATAAGATCTCTCATAGGATTCAAGGATATCCGGTGTCCGGTCTACAGACCCGTCATTGACCACCACCAGTTCGGTGAGGGGATAGGTCTGACCTAAAACGGAATCAATGGCTTTCTCCAATGTCCATGCCCGGTTGAATGTCGGAATGATCACGCTGACTGTCGTCATGGATGGTATCGTTTGCATGACCCGGTTATATCATGATCTGGCGCTGGAGATCAATCTGCCATTGACGGCACCCCAATCCTGTTGTATTGAGGTAAATAATCGGAATCGCATCCTGCGTTTTTGACTCACCTCGCCCTGACACGTTTCACGTGTTCTTCTAATCCGGCGACTATAGATTCCAATTGTCAATTAACCCCAAACCCTATAAGGAGAATGTACCATGCAACCGCTTAAAAAAACACTGGGCCTCGTGCTGGCCCTCATGTTACTGTCTTTGCCTGCTTTTGCCGGGCAGCCCAAATACGTATTCTATCTCATTGGCGACGGCCTGGGGGCATCACAGAGACAGTTCAGTGAATTTTTCATCCGGGAAAAACAGCAAAACCCCGCCCAGGAACTCTTGATGAACACCTTTGAGGTGGCCGGAATCAACACCACCTATGCCGCCAACACCCTGATTACGGATTCTGCCGCTGCCGGCACAGCCCTGGCATCCGGCATTAAAACCAACAAAGGGGTCATTGGTATGACCCCGGATGGGAAAAAAGTCAAAACCCTGATCGAAGCTGCTGAAGCCAAGGGCATGGCAACCGGTATTATCACAACGACCCGACTCACCCACGCCACACCAGCTGCATTTGCCGCGCACAACATGTCCAGAAACAATGAGAATGAAATTGCCGAAGATTTTGTCACCAGCGATGTGGATTTCTTTGCAGGCGGCGGTATCCGTCACTTCATCCCCCAGGCGCGCAAAATCGAAAACGGGGATGCCGTCGGCAAAACCATCAAATCCAAACGTAAGGACGACAAAGACCTGGTTGCTGATTTTGAGGCAAAGGGATACCAGACCTTCATCGGCATGCCGGGTGCAAAGGGTTTTGTTTCACAGGACTTTTCAAAACTGGACAAGGTATTTGCCGCATTCACCTATACGCATCTTCCCTATGAAATTGAACGGATTAATAAATATAATGATGTTCCTTCTTTGGCTAAAATGACACGGGCCGGTATCGAAGTGCTCAAAAAAGACAATGACGGGTTCTTTCTCATGGTGGAAGCCGGCCGGATCGACCACGCCGCTCATGCCAATGATCCCACAGGCGTTATTTATGACACCATCGCATTTGATCAGGCCATTAAAGAAGCCTATGAATTTTACAAACAGCACCCCGAAGAAACGCTCATCATAGTGGTCGGTGACCATGAAACCGGCGGTATGGGTCTTGGAATGGACTCCATGGGCTATAAGCTTGACCTCAAGAGCCTGATGGCAACCCGAATATCTGTTGAAGACACCCTGTCCTATGGTTCCGGACAGTATAAAGGTGATAAGGAAGGCTATCTTTCCCTATTAAGCGAGGAGTTCGGGCTTGCCAACCTGAGCAACGCTGAGGCAGCACGCCTTCAAAAGGCCATGGCTGACGCAGATGCCGGAAAAACCATGGGCTACTACAAGGTCAACCCGGCCGCCCTGACCGCAGCTCACATCCTCTCGGAGCGTGCCAACATCAACTGGACCACCACCATTCATACCGCAACCATGATTCCCATGTCTGCAACCGGTGTGAGTGCCCAGAGATTTTCCGGGTTTAAGGACAATACTGAAATCGCACAGACCATGGCTGAACTGCTCCAGTTCAATTTATAAAACAGGCCGGTTAAGCCATTTTCTTTCAAATGCCTGTTCCTCCTTGAGGAACAGGCGTTCATTATGTTAAACATACCCATGACATTTAAAAAAGGCGCTTTACATGTTGTCCTGCTCAT
>QZLA01000119.1 GCA_004796375.1 Desulfobacteraceae bacterium | reverse complement strand
TCCCTGCCCTTTTCCATCCGCGTGCTCCTGGAAAACGTATGCCGCCACATGGCGCTGGGAAATGCCAGTGAAGATGACATTCGATCCGTTGCCAGTTTCGCCGATAATGCAGGTAAAAGCCTGATCCCGTTCTATCCCGGACGTGTCCTGATGCAGGATTTCACCGGAGTTCCCGCCGTGGTTGACCTTGCTGCCATGCGGGACGCGGTTTCCCAAAAAGGATTGGATCCCCGAAAAATCAACCCCCTGGTTCCTGTCGATCTGGTTATCGATCACTCGATTCAGGTGGACCATTACCGGGAGAAGGATGCATTCAAGCTCAATGCCCAGAAGGAATATGAGCGGAACAGGGAACGGTACCAGCTGTTGAAATGGGCGCAGAAAAGTTTTGATAACTTCAGGGTGGTTCCGCCGGAATCGGGTATCTGTCACCAGGTCAACCTGGAGTACCTGGCCCAGGTGGTGTCCACCAAGGACACCCCGGACGGCAGGATGGCATTTCCCGACACCCTGGTGGGAACCGACTCCCACACCACCATGATCAATGCCATCGGCGTTCTCGGATGGGGGGTCGGCGGGATTGAAGCTGAGGCCGTGATGCTGGGACAGCCCTATTTCATGAACCTGCCGGAAGTAATCGGGGTCAACTTTATCAACCAGCCGAAATCCGGTGTGACCTCCACCGATATCGTCCTGCACATCACCCAGATTCTAAGACAGGAAAATGTGGTGGAAAAAATCGTGGAATACACCGGAGACGGACTCAAATCCCTGTCATTGACCGACCGGGCCACCATTGCCAACATGTCCCCTGAATATGGTGCCACCTCGGGATTTTTTCCAGTGGATGATGAGACGGTCCGCTACATGAGGGCCACCAACCGGAAACAAGCCGCCGACCTGGTCGACGCATACTACAAAACCTGCGGCATGTATAACACCTATGATGCCGACATACAGTTCACCCGGAAGATCGACATCGACCTGTCACAGGTGGCCCCGTCCATTGCCGGCCCTGCAAGACCCCAGGACCGGATCGCCCTGACTGATGTCAAGGCTAAGACCATGGAACATTTCAACCTTGACCCGGATAGCGGAAAAGACCGAAAAGCTTTGTCCGACCCTGAACTGACCAACGGCAGCGTGGTCATTGCGGCCATCACATCCTGCACCAACACCTCAAACCCTTCCATCATGATGGGAGCGGGACTTGTGGCCAAGCATGCGGTTGAAAAAGGGCTCAAGGTCCCTGGATACGTCAAGACCTCTCTGGCACCGGGCTCCAAGGTGGTGATCGATTATCTTGAAAGCGCAGGGCTCATGCCCCACCTTGAAACGTTGGGGTTCAACAACGTGGGTTTCGGCTGCACCACCTGTATTGGGAACTCCGGCCCCCTTGACCCTGAAATTGAAACACAGATCAAAGACAACGACCTGAGTGTCATGTCCGTGCTTTCGGGCAACCGGAACTTTGAGGCCCGGGTACACCAGCTCACCCAGGGCAATTACCTGATGTCGCCTATGCTGGTGGTGGCATATGCCCTGGCCGGGCGGATAGATATCGATTTTGACAGCGACCCGCTTGGGTATACAACGGATAGTCAGCCGGTATTCCTCAGGGATATCTGGCCGGATGCCGATACCATTAAGGAACTGGTCAGTGCGCATGTCAAGGAAGACCTGTTCCTGAACCAGTACATGAAAATATTTACCGGGGACCAATTGTGGCATGAACTCCGGGTTGAGAAAAGTGCCACCTTCGACTTTGACCCGGACTCCCAATACATCCGCAAACCCCCGTTCTTTGACGGATTCTCCATTGACCTGCCCGAGTTTACCGATATCAATGACGCCAGACCCCTGCTTTTCCTTGGGGATACGGTGACCACCGACCATATTTCACCGGCCGGAGCCATACCCGCTGAATACCCTGCCGGACAGTACCTGATATCCCATGGCATCGCGCCTGAACATTTCAACTCCTACGGGAGCAGGCGGGGCAACCATGAGGTAATGATGCGGGGCACCTTTGCCAACATCCGGATTCAGAACCGCCTGACCGATAAAGTCGGGGGGCACACCCGGATTTTTCCTGAAAAAGAGCCCGCATTCGTGTTTGACGCATCCATGACCTACGCGCCCAGGAATACCCCCTTGCTCGTGATGGGAGGAAAGGAATACGGAACAGGGTCTTCACGGGACTGGGCGGCCAAGGGTACCCAGCTTTTAGGCGTCAAAGCCGTACTCACCCAATCTTTCGAGCGGATTCACCGCTCCAACCTGGTGGGCATGGGTGTTCTGCCCCTGGTATTTGAACCGGGTCAATCCATCGACTCATTGGGCCTGACCGGTGAGGAAACCTTTACCATCGAAGGATTGGATACGCTGACACCCAATGCCCTGCTCCGGGTGACTGCTGTCCGGGATGATGTGACCATTGCGTTTAACGCGGTGTTAAAACTCAATACCAATATTGAGGTTGAATATATTCAAAACGGCGGTATCCTCCATTACGTTCTCAGACAGATCATATCTGAAAGTCATTGAAAACAGATTCTTAGACCCTGTTCACCGGCTGAAAAATAAATCTATTTCAGTCGGTGAAAACCATTCATTTTTATTCACTTTTACAACCTATTGTGTTATGGTCCCTGATTGTGCCCCGACTTATTTTTAACATTATTGAGGTTTTAACAGATTATGGAAATCCATCATTACGAATTTGACTATGGAGACTACGGTCAGACAACGGGTATTAAAATCAATATCCGGGGCTTTGATATCTTAAGGTACAACGATATCAGCAAGGGTACGGCGTTCAGTGTTGAGGAACGTGAGAAACTCAAACTTCAGGGCTTTTTGCCCCCGCGGGTCAAAACCCTTGAAGAGCAGGTGAAAAGCAGCCTGGATATTATTGAAGACAAGGAAACCGATATTGAGAAATTTATCTACATCCGCAGTTTGTTTGACCGGAATGTGGTGCTGGCCCATGCAGTGATTGCCAGCAATATCTCTAAATTTCTGAGTATTATCTACACGCCGACGGTGGGTCAGGCGTGTCAGCAGTATTCTTCCATGTTCAGGAAAGCAAACGGTATCCACCTGTACCCCGGCAATATCGATTATGCCGAAGAGATCTTAAGAAGCCATTCAAGCCAGGATATCCGTGTAGCCGTTGTGACGGACAACCAGGGAATCCTGGGGATCGGAGACCAGGGCGCCGGCGGTATTGCCATCTGCCTGGGCAAATTGATGCTTTACACCCAGGGTGCGGGTATCGCCCCGTGGCATTGCCTGCCCATTTCACTGGATGTCGGCACGGACAACCAGGAGCTCCTGGATGATGTCAAGTATCTTGGCTGGAGACACCCCCGGCTCGGGGATGACGAGTACATGGAGTTTCTCAGGAAATTTGCCCTGGCATTCAAACGGGTATTCCCCAATGCCCTTTGCCAGTGGGAGGACTTTTCCAAACAGAAAGCCTTCACCATCCGTGATGCTTATCTTCATGACCTGATTTCATTTAACGATGATATCCAGGGAACGGGTTCCATTGCCCTGGCCGGTATCATTGCCGCCATGAAGGTGAAAAAGGAGAAGATCGAAGAGCAGATATTTCTCGTGCACGGCGCCGGTGCCGGCGGGGTCGGCATCGCTGAGCAGATCCAAACCGAGCTGATGGAGCAGGGACTGTCTGCAGATGAGGCGTGCAAACGGATCTTGACCCTGGACAGCCGCGGTATCGTTACCACGGATAGGGATCTCGAACCCTACAAGCTCAAATTTGCAAGGGATCCCCAGGATTTTGACTGGCTCAACACACCTGAGGACAATACGCTTCTCAACGCTGTCAAACATGAAAAGGTCACGGTATTGATCGGTACATCCGGGCAGCCCGGGTGCTTTACCAAAGATATCGTACAGGCCGTGCTGGCCAATACGGACCGCCCGGTGGTCCTGCCGCTGAGCAACCCGACCACCATGACCGAAGCCCTGCCCAAGGATGTGTATGAATGGACCGACGGCAAGGCACTTGTGGCAACCGGAAGCCCGTTTGACCCGGTGGTTCACAACGGCAAAGCCTACAGAATCGGTCAGATGAACAATGCGTTTGTATTCCCCGGCGTCGGGTTGGGTGTTGTCGCATCCGGAGCAACCGAAGTCCTGCCGGTATTTTTCTCCGCGGCCGCCCATGCCGTAGCCGAATATATCTCGGAAGAGGATATTCAGGATGGCATCCTGTGCCCGCCCCTGGATACCCTTCGCGATGTATCCATCAAAGTGGCCAAGTATGTGGGTGCCGAAGCCATCAAGGCCGGTGTCACCGGCAACGATTGTGCCTTCTCAAAGACCAAACATGAAAACGATATTGAAAAACTCAACACACTGATCGAAAATATGTGCTGGAACCCGGAGTATTACGAGGTTTAACAAACAGTCTATCGTCAAACAGTAGAAGAAAAACGGCCTGTTCCTGCTTTTTTGCAGGGCGGGCCGTTTTCTTTTTATGGGCACGTTTGCCGGATTTTTCACAGCGCTCCTATCCACAACCGCAACCTTGACTTGACACCGTTAAAACTATTTGTTCTAATATACAGAATTAAATTCTATATACAGAATAATTGACTTGATAGTGGACATTGCCATGAAAAAATCCGGATATAACCCAGTCGTTCCGGCAGCAGACCAGGCGGCCAGGCTCCTGTTCTGCCTGGCCGCCCATCCGGGATCATCCCTGACACTCACCCGAATCTGTTCAGAGATGGATATTCATAAAAGTAAAGGGTTTGCCCTGCTTCACACCCTCATGCAGTATGATCTTGTGAATAAAAACAGGGAGACCAAAACCTATTCCCTGGGTACGGGGCTCCTCACCCTTGCCCGGCATGTCAATGAAAACAGCGACTTGAATGATATAGCCAAGCCTTTGCTCAAACGGCTCTCCAATGAAACATCCCAGACCGTATTACTGGGAACGATTTGGGACGACCGCCTCTATATTGCGCTGAAGGTTGAAAACAATGAACCCATCGGCATTTCGGTCAGGCAGTTCCAGACTCTTCATATCACCCATGGTGCCCATGGAAAGGCCATTGCTGCATTCAGCCCGCCGTCGGAAAGAGAACGGCTGCTCAACCTTGATGATGTGGAATATTACGGAAAAGATACCACCCATGACCCTGATGAGCTCATATTTGAACTCGAGCAGTGCGAAAGGTCCGGATATGCACTGGATAACGGGCGGGTGACCCCTGGAATCAAGGCGTTGAGCGCCCCCCTGTTTGACCATGACAATACATTGTGCGGCGCTATCGTGCTGCTTGGAACCTTTGCAGATCAATCCATCCCGGAATTTGGTCCCAGAGTGTTTGAAACGGCCAGGGACATTTCCAGGAACCTGGGCGCCCGGTTGGAAAACACCGGATTTGCAAATGTTGTACCCCACCCCCACACAGGAGAACACCCATGAAGAACAAACAGATCATCAAAACCACATCATGGTCTGCCGGGCCGGGATGCCACGGCGGTTGCGGTGTGCTCGCCCATATCGAGGACGGACGCTTTGTGAAAATTGAGGGCGACCCGGATCATCCCTGGAACCAGGGAAGGCTCTGTGCCCGGGCCCTGGCCATGACCCAGTATGTGTATCACGAAGACCGTTTGACCCGGCCCCTGAAACGGGTGGGCAAACGGGGAGAAGCGCATTTTGAAGAGATCACGTGGGAAGAGGCCTTTGACACCATCGAAGCCAGGATGAATGAGATCAAGGCGGAATCCGGACCTGAAAGCATGATCTTTTCCATGGGCACGGGCCGGGATATCGGTCCCTGGATCTGTATGCTGGCCTATGCGTTCGGCAGTCCCAACGTCATGTTTGCCCTGAGCGGTAATGCCTGTTACAGCCCCAGGATCGCTGCCCTCGACACCATCCAGGGGGACTTTTGTGTGTTTGACGCCGGCCAGTGGCTGGAAGGCCGCTATGATCATCCCGAATACCAGGTACCGGAATGCATGATCATCTGGGGATACAATATTTCCGCCACCTGTCCGGACAACCTGTTCGGGCACTGGATCATCGATCTCATGAAAAAGGGAACAAAAATCATTTGTGTGGACCCGAGGTTGTCCTTTTTTGCCTCCCGGTCAAAGCACTGGCTCCAGATCCGGCCGGGAACTGATGCGGCACTGGCCATGGGGATGCTTTATGTCATCATCAATGAAGGTCTCTATGACCACGATTTTCTCGAGACCTATACCGATGCGCCCCGCCTGGTCAGGAAAGACACCGGCCAGTTGCTCAGGCACAGTGACGTCGATCCTGTGGGGAATCCTGAGAATTTTGTGGTCATTGACCGGCAGACCGAAAAGACCGCCATATGGGACACCGGTGACCAGGAATTTTTTCCTGCCGCCACGATTCCTGCCCTCTCCGGGAATTTCAACATAGAACTTCTTGACGGTTCCTGTGTTGAGTGTATAACTGCCTGGGATGCTTTCCTGGAGAGTGTCGCACCCTATACGCCTGAAGCGGTTGAAAAGATTACCATGATACCTGCCAGGGAGATGGCCCTTGCAGCAAGGCTGTATGCCTCATCAAAGCCGGCGGCCATACACTGGGGTGTCCCCATTGACATGACTCCGGAAATCACCCCGCTGTGCCATGCCATTGCCGCATTGTGGGCCCTTACCGGCAACCTGGATGTGCCCGGCGGTAATGTATTTACCCGTCCGGCATTCAATGCTGTGGCCTACGCGCTTCCCGGTGCGGAAGGGGTGATCAAGCTCAAGAACCAGGACCAGGACAAACCCAGGATCGGCAGGGAGGAGTACGGACCATTTGATCACTTTATCTGGCGGTGCCAGACCGACAAGGTACTGGATCAGATTTTTTCAGAAGATCCTTATCCGGTCAAAGGTCTGTGGATGCAGACCTGCAATCCCCTATCCGGCATCGGGCTTGATCCTGAACTCTGGCAGAAAGCCCTTGAGAAGCTTGATTTCATTGTCGGGGTTGACCTGTTCATGACCCCGTCCCTGCGATATGCAGACATCATTTTGCCGGCCGCCACCTTTCTTGAAAAGGAAGGGGTCCGCTCCTGGTGGGTCCCGCTCCAGAGCATCAATGAAACCTGCCGGGTGGATCAGTGCCGTTCTGATCTTGAGATCAATTTCGAGCTTGCCAGGCGTTTTGATCCGGATCTCAAATGGGAGACGATACATGGCCTGTTTGACGATATTGTGCGGCCCTCAGGCATGAGCTTTAAGGAGTTGCAGGCCAGGGGCTGGGCCTTGCCGCCTGAGAATCACCCGAGCCGGCCCTACCGCCGTCATGAGAAGGGACTGCTCCGCCAGGACGGCAAACCCGGGTTTGCCACCCCTTCCGGAAAATTTGAACTCTATTCCACCCTGAGGGAGAACTGGGGACTTCCAGCGCTGCCCTATCACAAAGAACCACCTTTCACGCCGGTCTCACGACCGGACCTGGCAAAGGATTACCCGTTGATTTTATCCACGGGGCGCCGGTCTCCGGCTTTTTTTCATTCCGAGCATCGAAATATCCCATGGCTCAGGCAGCTGGATCCTGACCCGGTGGTTGAAATCCATCCGGAAACCGCGGCCCGTCATGGTATCGGCAGCGGTGAATGGGTGGTGGTGGAAAACTGGATGGGGCACGCACGGTTCAAGGCCAAAGTTACCAAGATCGTTCCGCCCTGGATGGTCATGGCTGCCCACGGTTGGTGGTTCCCTGAAAAAAAGGATGACCCGCTGTTTGACACCTTTTCCTCAAACATCAATGTCCTGATCCCGATGAATGAGCAGGGGGATGACGGATTGGGCGCCCCCATCAAACACCTGATGTGCAGAATCAGAAAAGAGACGCAAAAAGGAGAACAATAATGTCAGTACTTTCAAATCAAGGATTGCTGATCGATTATGAATACTGCACCGGGTGTTTTGCCTGCCAGATCGCATGTGCCCAGGAATACGGATGGGAGGCCGGGATGAGCGGCATTGATGTGATGGAAATTGTCCAGGATCTGCCCAAAGGCAAGGCGTATCTCAGCTTTCTTCCCTTTCCCACAGAATTATGCTCCCTGTGTAGCCGACGTACCAAAAAAGGAAAGAAACCGGCCTGTGTTCACCACTGCATGGCCAATGTGATCACCCATGGCAGGGTGGAGGAGCTGGCACACCGTTTGGCAGATAAGCCCAGGATGGTGCTCTGGTCTCCAAAATAACCGGAACGTTTTTTAATTATCGTCCTTTTGAGGGGGTGCTTCAAAAGGATCCTGCTTTTTTTTCTCTGTCACCTGACAGGAATTTCTCAGTCAGGTGGAGATGCCCATTTTGGGAAGTATATAGAGTTGCAGGAGGAAGTAAACCCCGATGAATAATATGATGAATATCGCTTCTTTCATGCTGACTCCTGTTTTTTCTTGTTGAAGCGGTTTGGCAGTTGTCTCTGGCTTGAAAATAATACCGGAATCGGGATTGTTCAAGTCAAAATCAGAATGTCGGTCTTTAGGTGCTGCAGTACCGGGCAAACTCTGCGCTTACAAGGTATCAGTGATCCCGGAACAGGGACATATCCATGCCCAGCCGCCGGATAATCTTCTGGATGGATGCCCGTTCCAGGCCGCTGATCCTTGATGCCTTTGAAATATTACCCCGTGTATGCTCGAACAGGGAGGTGAGATATCGCTCTGAAAACAGATCCAAGGCTTTTTTCTTGGCGTCCTTGTACAGGGTGACACCCTCGGGTTGACTCTCCGGGCTGCCCGGTTTCTGCTCGATCAGGCCGACCAGTCCCATATCGATGGTCTGTCCATTGGAAAATACCACCAGGCGCCTGACAAAATTGAGCAATTCCCTGACATTGCCCGGCCATGGTTGAGCCGCAAGATAGGACAGCACGGCAGGCTGTATCTCTACGGGTTCAAAATCCATCTCCTTGCAGGTTATCATTAAAAACTCCCGGGTCAGCACCGGGATATCCTCCTTACGTTCCCGTAAGGGTGGAACGTGCAAAGAGAGTACATTTAACCGGTAAAAAAGATCACTTCTGAACTGGTTGTCTGTAATCTTTTTCTCCAGATCCTGGTTGGTCAGCGCGATGATCCGAACATCAGCGGTCCTGGAATTTGAACTGCCCACCGGCTTGACTTCCTTATCCTGAAGGAATTTCAAAAGCTTTGCCTGGATGGCAGGGCTGATATCGCCGATCTCATCGAGTATCAGGGTCCCGTGATTGGCTGCCATGAAAAACCCTTCGCGGCTACGGTCTGCGCCGGTAAAGGCTCCCTTGACATGCCCGAACAATTCGCTTTCAAGCAGCTGCTCCGGAATGGCCGGACAGTTGAGGGCATGGCAGGATGCGTCGCTTCGCTTTGACATGCGGTGGATGGTGTTGGCAATGTATTCTTTCCCGCTTCCCGATTCCCCGGTGATCAACACGGTATAGTCGGTGGCTGCAATGGCTGAGATTTTTTCCTGCAGCTGCTTCATGGCCAGACTTTCCCACTGCACGGAGGCATCCCGTTTCAGGCGGTCGACAAGACTCTGCAAACGTTTGTTTTCCCGTGCAAGGGCATAATGTTCCAATGCCTTTTCAACCGTGTGGTACAAGGCTTCGCGCTCAACCGGCTTGGTAATGAAATCCCATGCCCCGATTTTAAGGGCCTTGACCGCACTTTCAATGGTGGCATGCCCGGTGATCATGATGGCGCAGATCCGCGGGTTAATTTCCAAAGCCTTCTGGAGCAGTTCATGGCCCGACATCCCCGGCATCCTGAGATCGGTCAGCATCACCCCGATCTCTTTTTGTGCCAGCAACTCCACGGCCTGTTCTGCAGCGGATCGATGAAGGATCTCTGTATCCACAAACTGTTTTTTCAGATTCCGGACCAGACCCTTTAAAAAATCAACATCATCATCAATAACCAGCACTGAAAACTCTTTCGTACTTCCCATGTTTAAACGCCTCTTTTGGCTTTCCTTACCACTGTCGGAAAATAAATATCAAACCGGGTATGGTTTTGCGGCTCATGACTGCTCACCACCTCGATATGGCCCCCCAATTCATTCACAAACCCGTAAACCACGGATAACCCCAGTCCTGTACCCTTTCCCACCTCCTTGGTGGTATAAAACGGATCAAAAATATGGGGCAGTATATCCTGGTCGATCCCCGGCCCGTTATCCTGTACCGACAACCGCACCATGTCCGCCTCTTCCTGAACTGCACCGGATTCACGGGTGGATATATCGACCTTGCCACCCTGATCGGTCATGGCGTCAAATGCATTGAGGCAAAGATTGGTCAGGATCTGCTCCAGGATGGCGGCGTCACATTCAATCTCAGCCAGATCCGGTTCAAGATCAAGCGTGATCCGTATATCCTTGGATATACCCTGGGTGTTGAACACCTCTGCCATTGCAGAAACCACATGATTGATGTTGCACCGCCCACTAATGACCTGCTTGGGCCTGGACAGGTTCAGCAGGTCTTTGACCACCTTCTGGACCCCACGGGTGTGTTTGGCAATGACATCAATATCCTGGTGTACCTGGTCATCACTCACCGCATCCCTGACCAGGTCCGTATAACACTGGATCACTCCCAAAGGATTGTTCACCTCATGGGCAATCCCTGCAGCCATTTTACCAATGGCGCTGAGCCGCTCGGTCTGCTGCATCTGCTTCATCATCTGTGCCTCCATGGTAATATCCCTGGCATACAGGACGACCCGGGAGACGGCCTGGTCCCTTGAAGGAAGCGGGTAGAGATCAACGCGGAACCACCGGTTATCCCCAGTGACAATCTCCCGGCTTAACGGTCCTTTTATATTCTGAAGCTGATCCTTGAGAGATTCTGCCTGCTGCACTCTGGACTTCAGGGAAAGAAAGCGTTCCAGTGCGTGTCGCTGCAGGCGTCGTTTATCATTCCTCAGGATCTGTTGGCTCGCATGATTGGCGATGATGATATGACATTGGGTATCGATCAGCAGAAGGGGATCAGAAATACCCTCAAAAATGGACTGGAGCATATCATTCTGGAAACGGATGTCGGAAAAGGCCTGGATATTTTCAATAACCATGGCAATCTGGTGGCCTAAGCCCAGCATCACGGCCCGATCAATATCCTTTTTCGCCAAAGACCGCTGCCATGAGATGGACAGGATCCCCCAGTGGGACTCAGATGATTTCACCGGGATATATAACCGCTTATCCTCAGCCAGTATATCATCCTTCCAGAGCAGGTCTTTAACTTGAGGGTCCAATTCCGGGACAGGGGCATCCTCATGGAGTGCATACCGGTTTTCAGATACAACCGTGCAGTAATAGACTACCTGGCTGGCCTTGAAGCGCTCCCCGACACTTTTCAGGACCCTGCTGATAAACTCATGGGAGGTTGCAGCCTGGTTGAACCCTGCAAGCAGGCTGACGAACAGGTTCACATCAAACAGGTGTTTTTCAGCCTTCTCCTTAAGTGCCAACGTCCGGTCTTCCACCATCTCCTCAAGGTTCTGTGTATAATCCTCAAGATCGGCCCGGGCCTCAGCCAGGCAAAGCGCCAGTTCATCCACACCTTCAATCACACCCTCGATCTCATCCTTTTCACCCAGTTTGTTAATGATCTTGGATTCCCTGTCATCGGTAAACCGGGTCTTGAAAATATCCCCGAGGGTTTTCAGATTTTTCATGACCAGTCGGTCAAAAAACATGGAGATCAGAGAGGCAAAAAAGAAGATACCCAGCAAATAAAGGCTCAAGTACTTCAGGGTGAGATCCTGAACCGGCCCTTTGATCATGTTGACCGGAAATCCGGCCACCACCACACCGCCAACCTCCCCTACTGTATATTGAAATCCATTCTTACTGCCGTAAATCTCTATCATCTCCCCGGGTGCATCTTGGGGGTCACCATGACACTGCATACAGGACTCTCCAAAAACCACGGGTCGGGCAACCATATGATATTTCTCGCCTTTAACCGTTGCCGTGTCTTCAAAAATAGAGAGTTCAGGATTGTCTGCAAACAATCCTATGAGCTCCATTTCAAATGCATCCGGCGCTGAATCCGGATTCCTAGGTTTCTTGGATACCCGCCTGTAATGGTAAGCGTATGTATCTGAAATGTTCAGGCGCGCCATCACATCCCTGGATATATAAGAGGATGACATCGCCTTTAATACAAAGCGCCCTTCAGGAAGCACATCAAACATCTCGGGTCGCAGGCTGGCTTTGACATATTCCTGGATTGCATTGGACTGGGCCAGCAGCATCCGGGCACGCTGGCTGATTTCCGACTGCATGATCGAGTTGAAATGAAAATACATGATCAGGCTGATCATGATACCCAAAAGGAGTACAAAAACAACCAGCCCGCTAATAAATTTAAACCGGAGACTGAGGTTATGAATCCACATATCAGTTGACCTCCTGGTGATCCAGTGCATCCCGAATAACCCTGCTCAATTCATTCAAGTTAAGCGGTTTATACATGTAGTGCCGGATTCCTGATTCTATTGCCTGTTCTTCACTGAATTTCTCACTGTATCCGGTGCAGATGATAATGGGAATTTGCGGGCGAATCGCTAAGATTTCCTTTGCCAGAATATCGCCGGTCATGCCCGGCATGGTCATATCGGTAACAATCAGATCGAATCGATCCGGTGATTTGATAAACGCATTCAGCGCTTTATCCCCGGTATCAAACAGGCTCACGGTATATCCGCGCTCAGTAAGATAGATCCCTGCGGATTCACGGATTTCCACCTGATCATCTATCAGCATAATATTTTCATTGCCCGTATAAAACATTTCCCTGGGTATCATATCAGTGACTTCATACTCAGAGTGTTCTACTGACGGGAAAAACACATTAAAGACGGATCCCTTGCCCTTTTCACTCTCAATAGTGATAAACCCGTTATGGGTTTTAACAATACCCGCCACCACAGACAGACCAAGCCCGGTACCTTCGCCCTGTTCCTTTGTCGTATAATAGGGGTCAAACAGTTTGTCAGACGCCTGCATGTCAAACCCGGTCCCGGTATCGCCCACCCACAACTTGATATAATCTCCGGGAATAACATCCGACCCGAGGATATCCTCGGCTTTGATGATGTGTTCTTTTTCAATACCCACTGACAAGACCCCGCCGTTTTCCCCCATGGCATGCTTGGCATTGGTACACAGGTTCATGACCACCTGTTGGATATTGGTCGGATTTCCGGTAATCCGGGTATCGGTTTTAAGGCACGCCCTGATTTCGATCGTTGCCGGAAAGGTTGACTTGAGCAGTTTCACAGCTTCTTTGACAATGATCCGAATATCAAGCAGTGACATCTCATGGGGTTTTTTCCTTGAAAAGGTCAGGATCTGCTGGACCAGGTCAGAGGCGCTTTTGGCTCCGGCGATCACCTGCCGATGGGGGCAGATATGATCATTTCCGTTGCAGGGAAAATCCTGGTGGTGGGAAAACTGATAGCATTTTGTGGCTCCACCGGATGGTTTCCGGCCGCCGTTCGTATCCCGGGCATTTTGATTGGTAAATACGATATTGTAATCCAGATCAATCAACATGACAGAAACAGGAAGCGCATTTAAAATCGGAAGCAGAAAATGGTCCAGTTTAACGTCTTCTGAACTATCGGGCATACTCATACCTCATGGGGTTTATTCACTTGAAGCTTTATATGAACCTGAACAAAGGTAATATGAAGGACTGTATCAGATCCGTTCACTGAAAGTCAACGCAAGGTCTATTCATGTTCAAGCCCCCCGGGATCATCCACCGGTTTAAGCCGGTGCTTTTTTAAAATCTCTTATTTTTCTTTCGGGGTTGTGTTATTTTTTTGGGAGCAATACCGTGACTGAGTCCCGACAGAGTTTTTGATCAATCAATGTAAAGATGGAGGAAAATCACATGGCAGATATGAATAAACTTCTGGGTCAGCTGCTGGGCAGCGGTGCCGCCGGCGGGTTTGCCGGAGGTATGGCCGGTGGACTTGCCAGCAATATGCTGACCAGTAAAAAAGGGCGCAAGCTTGGGAAAAAAGCCTTGAAAATGGGGGGCATTGCGGCTGTAGGCGCGTTGGCCTATGGTGCGTTCCAAAAATACAACAGCTCCCAGACCACCACGGCCCAACCGGCACCGGCTGCTGCGCCGCTCCAGGAAGCACCTGCAGGCTCCGCCTTTCTTCCACCTAAAAATGACATTGCATCAGAAGAAAAACTGGGTATGGCCCTGGTACGGGCCATGATCGCAGCAGCCCGGTCCGATGGGACCCTGGATGCCCAGGAAAGCCAGGCCATTTTTCAAAAAATCGAATCCCTGGACCTCACCGCCCAGGAGAAGGACCTGTTAATTCAGGAGATGGGACGGCCGGTTGATATGGACGCTATCGTGCAAAGCGCTTCATCACAGGAGCTTGCCGCTGAGATTTATATTGCATCACTGTTGGCCATTGATGTGGATACGGTGGAGGAGCAGTCCTACTTAGGGATGCTGGCCGCCAGGCTTAAACTGCCCAGAGAGCTGGTTCAGGAGATCCACAACCAGGTGGATGCCCAGACCGCTGCCGGCGAGTAGATTCACCATACCAGGCCGGGAAGACATCTTTTACGCTCTCCCGGCCTTGGACCCCGCCCTCCGTGATTAAGTCCGGCAAAGGTAATGAACATTGAACGGATCATATGCCATTTCAAGGGCCTGGGGGTCCTTGAATCCTGCCTGCCTGAGAAGTTCCAGGGCTTTGGTGCGCCCCCACATCATTCCCAGGCCCGCACCATTATCCTGCAATCCCACGGGCAGGCAGTGCATCAGGCTTACCGTATATAGAAATGGCCCCATGGGATGCCCCATATTGCCTTCATGATCGCTTTGCGCATCGATATCGATCATTGAAAACCAGCCGCCCGGTGCCATCATATGCCGGACCCCTTTCAGCGCATCCAGCGGCCGGGTCTGGTCATGAATGGCATCAAAGGCAAACACATAATCAAATTGCCGGTGATATTCCTCTTTATCCTGTATCAGGGCAGCATCCTCACACACAAACTTTACATTTTTCAATTGGTCATCACTGAGGGCCTCGCGCGCGACATGGATCGCTGCCTCATGATTGTCAATGCCGATGAATGTGGATTCCGGAAAGGCCTTTGCCAGCAATCTGACGGCCACCCCCTGTCCGCACCCCAGATCGCACACGCGGATACCACTCTCCAGGCGGTTGATCAGCTCCCCCCCGACCACATCGGGAATGAATTTTTCAACGAGCCCGTCCCTGAACTTGTTATTGGACAGCTCGGTCATAAAGGCCTGGAACCTGGGGTATTGAGAAAATGGAATCCCCTCACCTCTTGAAAAATCACTGACCACTGCTTCAAGTGCTATTTCGGTAAGCATGGGGATCTCCTGGGTATAGACCGCCATACTGGAACGCCCTTTTTTTGAAAGGAAAACGGCATGTTCTTGAGGTAGAAAATAGAGCGGGCACACCGGATTTTCAGTGACGATCTCGATGACCCTGCCGGTGGCCATGATCCCCAGCCACTCCTCTACATACCGTTTATCTGCATTGGCCAGCCCGGCAATTTCAATGCGGGACAGCGGCCGGTTTTCCTGTGCCATCACATCAAATAGGCCGGTTTTATATCCGATGGCCATGGCTAGGTTCAATGCACCGTAATTGAGAATATCGGTAAACCTCTTTTCAAATCTGTCTTTTTTATCCGGATCCATGGTATATTTCCCTATCGAGTTGTCATTGCTTTATTTTTACATCCCATTACTTTTGTGTTAACATGCGACCTTGATTTAAATACAATACTTGATTTCTAAAGCCGTTTGGAGTTCTTTTTAAACCATGCTGACAATTTATACTGCACCAAAATAAAATGATCTTCAAATCATTGTCCATCCATATACTTGCTGCGGTACTGATCATTGGGTTGAGCCCCATGGTAAGGGATCTGTCCGCAAACTCTCTGCCATACGGGACGATCGATTTTGAGCATCTGACCACCCGGGACGGCCTGGCCAATCCCGTGGTGTATGATATGATCCAGGATCGACATGGCTTTCTATGGTTCGGGACGGGTAACGGTATCAGCAAATTCAACGGATACGAATTCATCAATTACTTCCCAGATGCCGAGGATCCCTACTCCATTGGGAAAGGGCCGATTCTCAAGCTGTTTCTGGACAGTAAAAATAACATATGGGCCACTTCCTTATCCACCGGTCTTTACAAGTTTGATGAAAAAAACAATCGCTTCAGCTTCTTTCGCCACGATCCCGAAGACACCAACAGCCTGCCCAGTGACACCGCTTACAAAATCGATGAGGACAAATTCGGCAATTTATGGATCAGCACCCTGGATGCCGGAATTGTCCGGTACAATCCCGACACCGATACCTATACAAGATTTCAGCACGACCCTTCAAATCCCGATTCCCTTTCTTCAAATGCAACCGCGGGAATCCTTTGTGACAGCCAGGGGCATATCTGGATCAGCACCATGAAAAACGGTTGTGACAGGTTTGACCCTACAACCGGAATTTTCACGCATTACCTGCCCGGCACGCCCCATGCCATAGATATGATAGAAGATCAATTTCATGACATCTGGATTCCGACTCTCGGCCACGGTGTGTACCGGTTTATCAGAAATGAAGGCCGGTTTGTGTCCTACACCCATGACAACAAAGATCCCAACAGCATCAGTCATAATCAGGTTATAAAGGCATTTGAAGACCGTACCGGTACCATGTGGCTGACCACCTGGGGCGGCGGTGTTAACATCTATGATCGGGAGAGTGACATGTTCAAGTCCTATATGCATGATCCCGTAAATCCCTTTTCAATCAGCCATAACAGTACCTGGGGAATTTTTGAAGACCATTCCGGCGTGATTTGGATTGGCACCTATGGGGCCGGGGTTAATAAATTTGACCGGAAAAAAGAGCGATTCCAGGTCACGCGCCACTATCCCGGGAGATCAGACGGTCTGAGCCACAGCTCTGTGAAAACGATTCATGAGGACGCCAACGGCATTTTCTGGATTGGTACTCTCGGGGGAGGACTCACGAAATATAATCCGGCCAGCGGAAAGTACAGACATTTTCTACATGATCCAACCGATTCCAACAGTATCTGCCATAACAATGTTTGGAAGATTGTTGAGGACAGCCGGCAGAACCTGTGGATTGGAACGGAAGACGGCCTTGATCGCTTTGACAAGCGCACGGGGCAATTTCTTCATTTCAAGGCAGATGATGGTGATCCCGACACCCTGTCCAGCAATCTTGTCAGAAGTCTGCTCATTGACGACCAAAATCGATTGTGGGTAGGAACACAGCTTCATGGTGTTGATCGATTGGATCTATCCGATAGTGTCACCCCTTCTGAAATTCAATTTGAGCACTTTAAGGTCCATGGCGGCCACAACTCAGTCCTGTTTCAGGATTCCAGCGGCGGTATCTGGGTAGCCAACCAGAACCTTTTTCGATTTGATCAAACCGAGAAGAGATTTAAACAATGGATTTTCAGTTCCTCGGATCAAAATATCGCACCCGGGGGATTGATTACGGCTGCTGTAGAGGATGCGGATCATAACCTGTGGATTGGAACGGCCTCCCGCCTGCATCGCTTGAATCCACGAACAAATCAACTTAAGCAATACGGTCCGGAACAGGGACTAAACGATTCCTCCATTGCCGGACTCCAGTTTTATCCGCCGAATAATTTATGGATCAGCACCAGCAAGGGGCTGTCTGTAATGGATTTTTCCCGCGGGATAATTAAAAACTACGAATTGGGGATTTTCAACAGAGGCGCAACACTGATGGCAAAAAACGGTGACCTGTTTTTTGGCTCAATTCATGGGATGATTCATTTTTCTCCGGAAAAGATCTTTGACAACCCGCACATCCCCAACGTCGTTATTACGTCCTTTAAAAAAATGAACATGGAATATGATACCGGCACATCACTGACCCTGCTGAATCATTTGAAGCTCGGCTACGAAGACCGCTACTTTTCCTTTGATTTTGCCGCCCTTGATTTTTCAGATCCTGACAAGAACCAATACCGGTATAGACTTCTCGGGTTCGACGACCGCTGGATCGAGGTGGACAGCCGCAGACGATTTGCCGCATACACCAATATCGATCCGGGCAGCTATACGTTCCAGGTTCAGGGGTCAAATAATGACGGGATCTGGAATACCAAAGGGGTGTCCGTTGATCTGGTCGTCTCCCCGCCGTGGTGGCAAACCCGATGGTTTTATTCGAGCCTGGTTCTTGTGATCCTGATCATCATCAGCGGAACCATATGGTACCTGGTTCGATTGACGTTTGAAATTAATCAGCGGAAGCGGGTTGAACAATCCCTTCGGATCAGTGAAGAAAAATACAGGGATGTGGTCGAGGGAACCAATGACCTGATCACCATTGTCGATCACAACGGAAACCTGATTTTTGTCAACTCCATGGCTGAAACCATTTACGGATTGCCAGTGGATCAATGCATTGGCCGCTCTGCATTTGAGTTTGTTCACCCGGATGACCAGGACATGACCCGTCAGTGGTTTGACAACTGCATCAAAGAACAGCAGTCAAATGGCAGCATTGAGAATCATCAGGTGAACAGTCGAACAGGCGCCTGCCTCACGGTGCTATGGACTTGCCACTTCCATTATGATGAAAGCGGGCAGATGATATCGGTTAACAGCATAGCCAGGGACATCACTGAACGTAAAAACATGGAACAGATCATTATCCAGTCCGAAAAAATGATGTCCATTGGCGGACTGGCCGCAGGCATGGCCCATGAAATAAACAACCCCCTTGCCGGTATGATGCAAAATGCCCAGGTAGCCCAGTCCAGGCTGACCCGTGATCTTAAAGCCAACACACAAGTGGCTGAGGGGCTGGGAACAAGCCTATCGACAATCCGTGAATATATGACCCAGAGAGGTATTCTAAAACAACTGGAAGCCATTAATAAATCCGGCCAGAGAGCTGCCAAAATAGTAGAAAACATGCTCAGTTTTGCAAAAAAAGGGTCGTCAGAAAAAACAACCTGCAGGCTGGATTCCTTGTTGGACAAAACAATTTTGCTTGCTGAAAACGACTATGATTTAAAGAAAAAGTTTGATTTCAAAGCCGTATCCATTATTCGAGAATACGACCCTGCTCTCCCGGAAGTCTATTGTGAACCCAGTAAAATCCAGCAGGTAATGTTCAATATCGTTAAAAATGCATCCCAGGCCATGAGTGATCACACATATACGACCGGGTCCCCCAAGATTATCCTCCGGTTGAAAAAAATCCCAGGCAAGGTTCGGATTGAAATACAGGACAATGGCCCGGGAATTGAAGATAAAATCTGCAAACGGATTTTTGAACCCTTCTTTACCACAAAAGGGCCTGACCAGGGAACCGGTTTGGGGTTATCCGTGTCCTATTTCATCATTGTCAATGATCATCACGGCGATATGAGGGTTGAATCCCGGCCCGGTATCGGTACGAATTTCATTATTCACCTGCCGGTTTCCTGAATATGTTGAATGGATTTCCTGATGATGCGTTGCCAGCATGCCGGAGCTGAAAAATGATTGTTGTTAATTCACTGTTTCCCATATTCATCCTGGTCGGACTTGGACGGATACTTAAAACCAGCGGTTTTATCCAAGATGAGTTTTTTAAAACATCGGATAAGCTGGTGTACTTTATCTTCTTTCCAGCCATGCTGTTCTGGAAGATCAGCCAGAACTCGGCCCAAGGGGCCATTGATATGGCCCTGCCCCTGGCTGCATTGACCGCTGTTCTCATCACCTTCATCCTCAGTACGCTCTTTATCCTTACAGAACACGTGTCTGATTATGAGGCCGGAAGTTTCTCCCAGAGCTGCTACAGGTTCAACACCTATATCGGGATGGCCATCATGGTCACGGTACTGGATGACCAGAGTGTCCTGTTGTTCGGCATTCTCATTGGATTTGCCATCCCGGTGATCAATGTGCTGTCGGTCAGCATCCTGATCTGGTTCTCTGCCAACCAGTATAACCCGGCACAGCGGCTCAGGCACCTTGCCCTGGCCATCATTTCAAACCCGTTGATCCTGGCCTGCTGTCTGGGGATCGGGGTCTATGCCCTGAACATCCGTTTTCCGGCTTACATCAATAATACATTCCGCCTGCTCTCCATGGTTACCCTGCCCATGGCCCTGCTGTCCATCGGCAGTGACTTCTCTCTAAAAAATCTGAAGGGACACCTCAAACTGTCTGTCATATCCAGCCTGTTCAAGCTGTTGTTCCTGCCTGTGGTTGGGTTTTACTGCCTGAAATGGTTCCATGTAAAGGGACCGGGTGTTACCGTGGGCATGATTTTTTTCTGTTTGCCCACATCCACGGCCATCTATGTGCTGAGTTCTCAAATGGGATCTGACACCCGCCTGGCATCGGCATCCATTGTATTCTCAACCCTGGTATCCATGATATCACTCACCTGGGTACTCATTTTTGTCGGATAGATCCAACTGGGTAATGTGCCGGTTTTTAGAGATATGTTTTGAAAACCCTGATCAAATCGGTAACCATGAATGGTTTTTCCAGGCTTGCGGTAAACCCGAACCGGTCCGGATCTGCGATCACCGAATCATCTGAATAACCACTGGCCACAAATACAGGGATTTGCCCATCCAGCTCCCGCAGACGCGCTATGGTCTCTTTGCCGCCCATCCCACCCGGGACGGTCAGGTCAAGGATGGCGGCACGAAATGGGTCACTGTCCTGTACGGCACGGGTAAACAGGTCAAGGGCATGTTCTCCGTCCCGGGCACCTGTACAGGAAAATCCCATTAGTTCAAGCATATCAGACAGCATGTCACGGATATCTTCCTCATCGTCCATGATCAGAATCCGCCCGTACCCCTGATAATTCATGTCCTCCTTTTCCACGGAGGCTTCACCTGTCTGGCCCGTTGCCGGCAGATAGATATGAAAGACGGATCCTTTTTCAGGCTCAGACTCCACCTCGATAATGCCGCCATGCCGTTTGACAATTGAGTAGGATGTTGCCAGTCCCAGACCGCTGCCCTGCTGTTTGGTCGTAAAAAAAGGGTCAAAAATACGGTTCAGGTGCTGCCGGGGAATGCCAACCCCTGAATCTGAAATAGAGATCCTGACATACCGGCTGCCATCCAGCATGGGGTGCTGCTGTCCGGAGAGGTCCAGATTTATGGCCGCTACTTTGAGCACACCTTGATCCGGCATGGAATGACAGGCATTAATGACAATATTATCGATCACCTGCGCAATCTGATTACTGTCATAATCACACATCCACAGCTCATTGGGAATACTGAACTCACAGGAAATACTGGAACCGCTTAAGGCAAACTGGGTGGTCTCTTCAATAAAGGGGATCAGGGTATCCACTTTTTTCACGGGTGCGCCGCCCTTTGAGAAGGTGAGCAACTGCTGGGTCAATCCTTTGGCCCGGTCAGAGGACTGGAACGCCTTGGTCAGGTATCTTGCAACATCGGCCTGGGTCGTCAGTTTCAGTGCCAGGTCCAGATACCCGTAAATGCCGCTGAGAAGATTATTGAAATCATGAGCGATCCCGCCGGCAAGGGTGCCCAGCGATTCAATTTTCTGGGCCTGTTCAAACTGTGCTTCCAGTGCTTTCTGCTTGGTGATATCGGTCAGGTTGACCACCATGCCGTTGGGTTTTTCATCCTCATCTTTGGTCACAGCGGCGCTTAAAATGATATCCAGTATCTGACGGTCCTTGGTTATCCGGCGGGTCTCAAAACTCAACGGCTGTCCGCTGCTGTATATTTGTCCTATTTTTTCACGGGCCAGGGATTCTTCCTCTGGCGGGACATAGGGAATCCGCCTGTCTTTGAGTTCCTCCAATGTCCAGCCGAACACCTTGGTAAATACAGGATTGATATACTGGGGGTGTCCTTGGACATCATAGAGCACCATGGGATCAGGGCTGGCCTCCAGGATCGCTTTCAGCTTTCGCTCACTCTGCATCAATGCCTCCTCCCTGCGGGTCAACTCTTCTGTCTTGATACGGACGGCATTGCGGAGCCTGACATTCCACAGCCAGATCAGCACGATCATGGCAATAACGACTGCTGAACCGACACTGACATGAAAAATATACTGCGGCCGGGCCGGCTGAGCGGATGAATAATGGGTACCCAGCCATTTTTTGTTAATCTTGTCCATGACCCCATGGCTTTGAGCTGCCCGGATCCCTTTACTCAGAATGCCGGCCAGGATTTTGTTCTCGTTGGCAACCGCCATGCAGTTTCGACCGATGTAGAGCGGTTCTCCCACCATTTTAACCAGGTCGGCCCGCTTACTTTTAAAGATCTCATACATAACGATCTGTTCATCCCCGATGATGGCATCTGCTTTAAAACCCACCAGAAGATCAATCGCTTCGGAAAAATCATTGGCCGGAATATGTTTAAAATTGATGTCGCGGCCCTCTAAAAACTCTTTGGCATAGTCCCCTTTCTGGATCGCGATGCGCATTCCCTCAAGATCCTGTACATTTTTTATATCCACGCGCCGGGCAGATACAAAAATAGAGGCGGGCACTTCAAAAATCATCTGGGTGAACTCAAAATGGACATCCCGTTTTTTACTGTAAAACAAACTGGTGAGAACATCCGCCTCACCGGTAATGACATCCTCCTGGGCCTGATGGAAATGAGTATCGTAGAACTTGGCTTGAAATCCGAATTCCGTTGCGATCCAACGTCCCAATTCCAGGCACATACCGGTTCGCTCGCCCTGGTTGTCGATAAATTCAAACGGCGGATAGCGGGTCTGGCTGACGAATATGATGGGCTGCTCACTCTTGAGGAACAGCAATTCCTCTTTACTGAGTTCTTCACAAGAGGCCTGTCCGGGAAACCACCCAAACGGGATACATAACCACACGATCACTATGACACTGAACCTGGCCAAGATATTCATGCGCAACACCCTATCAAATGAATGAGAAACCCACACCAAGATTAGACATCCATCATAGTCCGGCTCCGGGTTGCCGTCAACCTATTTTCTTTTGCAACCTCTTGAAACCGCTTTAAAAAGCCATATATTTATCATAAAAAAAATAATGGTGAGGAAAACAAATGCCTATATTTGAATATCAATGCAGCCATTGCAGTCATACTTTTGAAAAACTCGTGTTCAAGGGGGAAGAAGGGGGAATTGAGTGCCCTGAATGCCAGAAACAGGATGTCAAAAAACTCATGAGCGCTGTGAGTTTCATGGGATCAAGCATCGGCACTTGCGCCGCTGACGCCCCCAAAGGGTTTGGCTGAGCCTCCTGATCACCTGCAGCAGTTTGCTGCATTTAATTGAATGAATCTCCCCTTGGAACCTTGGGACCAAAATTGTGACCCGGGTGACCGCAAATTGTATACTTCGTTGCGGTCGTCGGGTCATACCATTCCTACGCCCATCTCAACCCATTGAAATAAAAAGATTTTTTTACCCACTTCATACAGGCATGCTCCTTGCTATGATTATTCACAGTTGCAACCCATGCAACTCCCTTAATGAAGAGGAGAACTTATGAAGCGCCTGATTTTTCTAACCAGTGCAGTCCTTTTTGGTTTTCTGGTGACACATACCATCCCCCACCAGAATTTCTTTAAACTGGTTTCACTTTCAAGAATGGGGATTCTGGCGTCCATGGCAACCGTTTTTATATTGACCCTCCCGCTGGCAGCCTGGATACCCGACTTTAAAATAAAACGAAAACCCAAGCGGCTGAAACGGAAAAAGCAGCATAGATAAAATTGATCCCCCTGCCCGACCTCGTTTTCAAGCTTGACGAAACTGTTTTCCCGTCTTAGAATGCCCTCCAAAATCCGGCCCGATGCCGGTTATTTGGAGATCACTTATGAAATTAAAAGAATATATATATATGCTTGGGTTTCAGCCCAGGCCCAAACGGTATGGGTATGATATCCGGCAGTTTGACGTGGATGGATACGGATCGGTACAATACGCCCAGTGGCTTCACCCTTCAGAATCTGAAAAGATGATCCAGGCGCCTGCTGTGAATGCGCTTTGCACCTTTTTGGAGAAAGGGGACTTCTGTATCGATATCGGTGCACACTCCGGTGATACGGCCCTGCCCATGGCGCTGGCAGTAGGGACTTCAGGACTTGTCCTTGCCCTTGAACCCAATCCTTATGTATTTCATGTTCTTAATAAAAATGCCGTACTGAATCCTGACAAAACCAACATTGCGCCCTTGATGGTCGCAGCCACCCCTGTGGATGAGGATATGGTGTTTGAATACTCTGATGCCGGATTCTGTAATGGCGGATTCCATGAAGGCATCAGCAAATGGAAACATGGCCATGCATTCAAACAGACCGTCACCGGAATTCATCTTCCCTCTTTTCTTGAAAAACGATATGCAGACCGCCTGGACCGCCTTAAATTCATCAAGGTGGATGCCGAAGGATATGACCTGTCCATACTGAAATCCGTGCGGGATATTATTGTCACCTTCAGGCCCTACCTGAAGACAGAGGTGTATATCAAAACCGATGACACCTACCGGAAAAACATGTACGATTTTCTGTCCAGCCTGGGATATTCACTCTATTTTGGTGATGATGATGCGCAGTTGAAAGGAGATCCCGTCACCCGCGATAACATGACGGCACTCAAACATTTTGACCTCTTTTGCGTACCGCAATAGCTTATGGAACAGCTCACCTGTTTTAAACCACCTGATTCAATTTTGTGATTGATTTATTTGAAATAGTTTGACATATTCTAGGTCAACACTCTTTATCTCAATTAGGAATCAATTATGAAAAACGCGATCAAAATCACTGGCGTAGTCGTTTTGTTCCTATCCGTTTGTGCCTGGACCACTCCTGTCATGGCACAATCCCAGGTCGGAATGATTAAAAATATCTCCGGAAAGGTCATTGTTCAGCGGGGGGAAACGGCAATTGAGGCAAAAGTGGGAGACCACCTTGCCCTGACGGATACGGTCATCACGGGAGAACAGGGCACGGCCGGTATCATTTTCAGCGATGGAACCACCTTTGCTGTGGGCCCGAAAACCGAATTCAAGCTGGACGGTTATGCGTTTGAACCCGGATTGAACCAATACGATTTCAAAGTTTATCTGAAGCAGGGGTCTGCGATATACAATTCCGGAAGAATCGGGAAACTGGCTCCCGAGGCGGTGAACCTGTCCACACCGCGTGCATCGGTGGGTATTCGTGGTACACGTTTTCTCATAACGGTTGAATAACTATTTAGGAGTCTTAAGATGTTACGCTATTTCTGCATCGGTATTACCATGCTTCTGCTTGTATCCTGCGGTACTAAGACCACTGTCGTCCTTCTGCCTGAGGATGACGGCACCACAGGCAGTGTCGTTGTCAAGAGTCAATCCGACACCACCACGCTGGATGAGCCATACACCTATACCCAGGTAAAGGATGACACCTCCAAGCTCACCGCAAAAAAAGCCGATCCTGATAAAATCAATCAGGATCACCAGGCCCTGCTCAAGGCGGAACCCCTCAAACCGGTATCTTTCATACTCTATTTCAAATATAACTCTACCGAGTTAACTGATGAATCCCTGGCATTGATCCCAAAAATCATTGAAACCGCCAAAGAGCGGGAACCCTGTGAGATTAACGTCATCGGGCATACCGATTCCAAAGGCGATGCTGACTACAACTATAAACTGGCTTTGGAACGGGCGCAATCTGTCGGCGATATGCTCAAGGAGACGGACCTGTCCATGAAAAACATGACCATCCAATCCTTTGGAGAGAATGATCCCCTGATTGTTACCAGCGATAATGTGTCTGAGGATAAAAATCGCCGTGTCGAAATCATGATCAGATAACACGACATTGAAATTCAATTTAATCACAGACCGGACCACAGGACCTGCGCACTGGTTTATCCTGACGTTTATTGTCCTGACCACCCTCATCAGCGGGTTATTCTCATTTTTTAATCATGAGTATGCAACCATCCTTGACTATCCGGTGTACGACCGGTTGATGAGAATGAGCGCCTCACCCGGCGCTTCTGATGCCATTACCATTGTTGACATCGACGAAAAGAGCCTGTCAGCCGTGGGACAGTGGCCATGGCCCAGGTATCGCCTGGCCCAGCTGGTGGATGCCATCGGTAGATTCAAGCCCCGGGTCATCGGGATGGATATTATCCTGCCGGAACCGGACCGAACCTCGCTGAAAAACATCCAGAAACAGTTTAAATTCGACTTTGACCTGCCGCTAACTTTCTCTGGTGCTCCCCAAACCCTCATGGATAATGACGGATACCTGTCCGCCGTAATTCGTGACCATGACGTGGTCGGATCCAGATACTTTTATTTTGATCACTTCAACAAAGAATCGGTGTGTGATTTTCTTCCCCTTGAACTGTCAGGATCTGTTGACGCACTGAAGCTTCACGATGCTACTGGCATCCTCTGCAACACATTTGAAATTGAAAAGGCGTATAATCATATCGGCTTTACCAACAACCGGTATGACAGTGACGGGTTGCTGAGAAAAGCACCGCTGCTTCTCAGGTACCAGGACCGGATATTTGCCCATTTTTCCCTGGCGGTACTCCTTAGATCGGCCGGTATCCATACCGCCCGGATTGACAAAGATGGTTACGGCTACCATATCCTGGCCGGTGATTTTAAAATCCCGATCACGGCGGATGGATATGTTCAACTTCGCTTTAGTGGCCCTTCCAGAACCCACTCCTATGTTTCCGCCGTAGAGATATTAAACGGAAGTTTTTCAGTCGAACAGCTTAAAAACCATACGGTTCTGATCGGTTCCTCGGCTGTCGGGCTGTCTGATCGCCATCAAACCCTGTTTGATTCACAATTCCCCGGTGTTGAAACCCATGCAGTGGTGCTGAGCAGTATTTACCAGAACCGGCCGATCATCCGGCCGATCTGGACCCCTCAGCTGGTATTGGCCCTTTGTCTGCTCACCGGCGCCCTGATGATGTTCATGTTTGCACGATCTGTTTCCCCGTCACGGTTGTTTATTGCAACATTTCTATGGAGCTGTATTTTACTGGTAGGAAGTATTATCGGATTCATGGGCTTTTCTGTCTATGTCCCACCGGGGTTGCCCCTGGTGACCGCCATATTTCAGTTCTCATTTATCTCATTTTTCAGGTATGCCCTGGCGAGACGGGCATCCTTTGTCTGGTTCAAAAAGCTGGTCGATTCACAGCAACTCACCATAGAGGCGCTGGTCAGCCTGGTTGAAACCCGGGATTCAGAAACCGGACAGCACATCAAGCGCACCCAGAATTATGCCCGGGCACTGGCCGATTATCTCCGGGAAAGCGGACACTTTGCCAATGTTTTAACCAATGACTATATCGAAATGCTCTACCTGTCCGTCCCGCTGCATGACATTGGAAAAGTCGGTATCCCTGATCGGATTCTTCTCAAACCGGGCAGCCTGACCCCTGAGGAATTTGAGTTGATGAAGCTTCACGCATCCTATGGCAGGGACACCATCATCAGGGCCGCCAAAAAGATCAAGGGTGACAACTATCTGAAAATGGGGGCTGAAATTGCCGGCGCCCATCATGAACGCTGGGATGGCACCGGCTATCCCCAAGGGTTGTCAAAAGACATGATCCCCTTATCAGGTCGGATCATGAGCATCTGTGATGTCTATGATGCCCTGATCAGCAAGCGATGCTACAAGCAGCCCTTTTCCCATGATCACGCCATGACCATTATCAAGGCCGGACAGAGTTCCTTCTTTGATCCGACCCTCGTGGATGCGTTTTTTGCGATTGAAGACACCATTAAATCCATTGCCGAGGAGTTCAGGGATGAAACCGAAAAGGGTCATGGTGAACTTCGGGAGATCTTCATGGGCAAATTTGTCAGTGAAGGATAATCAGACCATCACCCATCCCGCCTGAACTTTCTGCGGTAGGCTGTTGGAGACAGTCCCGTGGCCCGTTTAAACAACCGTCTAAATGAACTGACATCCTCATACCCTGTGGCATAGGTGATGGTATCGATCGATTCCCGTGTGAATACCAGTTGATTGCGGGCCATGTCGATACGCAGTTGCTGGAGATACTCTAAAGGGGTATCGCCGGTGGCCTTTTTAAACCGGCGGTTAAAGGTACGATGACCCAGCCCTGCCCGGTCGGCCAAAGCAGGGACTGTCATAGGGTCAGATGCATGCTGCTGCATCCATTCCTGCACTTTCAGGATGGGTTTATCCCCGTGGTTCAAATTAAAATGGAATGCCTGGTAGGGTGATTGGGACTGCCTTGCAGGATCGATCAGTAATATCTTGGACACATTGGCGGACAGCTCCCTGGAACCGAACAGGCTGCAGAGGTGAAGTGACAGATCCATATATGCGGTCACACCTCCGGCGGTGATAAAATCCCCTTCATCTACCACCATCTTCTCCTGCTTGAGGGTCACCCCGGGAAATCGCTGCTGAAATTCTCGGGCCAGATGCCAGTGGGTTGTAGCGCACCGATTCTCCAGAAGACCCGTTTGTGCTGCAAGAAATACGCCTGCACACACGGCACAAATGACCGCTCCCCTCTGGTGCTGAAGGATCAGCCAGTCAATCATCGGACCATCATTCAGAAGGGGTTCAAGCGAACCGTATATTACCGGAATAAAAACCACATCAGATTCGATGTCCTCTGACATGCCCTGATCCGGTTCAACAACGGTGCCGTTGAAACAGCGAACCGGTTTCCCGGTACCTGTGATGATTTGGACATGAAACAGGTCGCCGCTTGCCTTCCCGGCCATCTGCCGCCACTGGATGGACGCCACCGACCATATGTCGTGGGGTCCGGTAATACTGGATTTCATGCAGTTGTCGACCGCTAAAACAGAAACATTCACCATGGATAACGCCTTTCCTGGTTTGAATCATGAACCATTTGGAATTATTGTCCTGAATCGCACGCTTTTTGTCAATCCCGACACTTCAAAATCGAGCCTGATCCCTTTATGATGACACCACATTTTAACCGAATTGTGAGGAACACCATGAAAATACACCACCTAAGAAACGCGACATGTATCATTGAGTCCGGACAACACCATATCCTTGTGGATCCGATGCTCGGGCCAAAATCAACATTACCGCCCTTTTCATATCTCAAACATAGAGCACAGCGCAATCCTTTGGTAAACCTTCCGCCAAATGCTGATGAACTTCTGGCCAAGGTCACGCTGTGCCTGTTGACCCACTCACAGAAATGGGGGATTGACCCGTTGACCCATACTGACCACCTTGACCCTGCAGGTGCCTCATTTCTGAAAGAAAGGGGAATACCTGTGATCTGCCCGGCAAATGATTCCCGCTTCCTCAAGCGCAAAGGAATGGATGTCGTGCTGGGCCTGGAAAAATGGAACCCCACCCCTCTTGAGGACACAGGCGGCAGCAGGCTGCCCATAGGCACCATCACGGCGGTTCCGGCCCGCCATGGCCACAGTTGGACAAGGCACCTGATGGCCAACGGCTGCGGGTTCTACCTGGAACTGGATGGATCCCCTTCTGTCTACATCACTGGAGATACGGTGTATACACAGGATGTTGAACAGGCACTGACCCGGCTTCAACCGGACATTGCCATTGCGGCATGCGGCAGTGCCGCTCTGGATATCGGCGGTTCCATACTGATGCCCATGGAAGAGATCATCACCTTTATTCAAAAGGCACCGGGAATGGTGGTGGCCAATCATATGGATGCCTTGAATCACTGTTCAACCACCAGGCCGATACTCAAAGAGGCACTTGAAACATATGATCTATCTTCAAAAGTGATGATTCCCAATGACGGTGAGACCTTAAGATTCTGATATAGGGCCGGGATGCCTGACACACCCGGCCTGGATTGCCCTGAAAATCGCTTGTAATTCTAAGGTTTTTATGGTTTCCTGAACCCATGGATTCATTTGACCAGATCATCAACACCATTTCAATGACCATGGGAGCCGCCTGGGCCAGCGGCATCAATCTCTATGCCGCCATTCTGGTCCTGGGCCTGATGGGTACAACCGGCAACATGGTGCTTCCGCCGAACCTGGAGATCCTCATGGATCCGGTGGTCTTGATTGCGGCCGGATTCATGTACTGTGTCGAATTCTTTGCCGATAAAACACCGGGTGTGGATACCGGTTGGGATACCCTTCACACCTTTATCCGCATACCCGCTGGTGTCCTCATGGCTGCGGGCGCGGTGGGCGATGTCAGCCCGGCCGCTGCTCTGGCAGCAGGCATTGTGGGCGGCGGCATCGCTGCAGGTGCCCATGCCACCAAATCAGGCACCCGGCTTTTAATCAACACCTCCCCGGAACCGGTGACCAACTGGACCGCTTCGGTACTGGAAGATATTGCGGTGATCGGCGGTCTCTGGGCCGCCCTGAAACATCCCTACCTGTTCCTTTGCCTGTTTGCTGTTTTCCTGGTTGCGGTTGTCTGGCTCCTGCCAAAAATCTGGAAAGGGATTAAAAAGGTATTCTCCGGAATTGCCCGTCTGTTTGGGGCAAAACCCCGGAACGCAGAGAGTCCGGCAGGACAGAAACCGGACGACGATCCTGATACGGGAATATCCTCAGGGACGGCATCCTTGGGACAGGATGAACATTCCCCACTGGAACAGCGCCTCAAAGAGTTGAGCCGCCTTCTGGAAAAGGGCCTGATCTCAGAACAGGAATACAACCAGAGCCGGGAGAGCCTGCTTAAAAATTCGTTCTAGTTCAGCCACTTCTCATGACACATGCGGATGCAGTCATTGATCCGCTCCTTATCCACCAGGACGGATACCCTGAAACTTGTGGTGACCATTCCCTTGAACCGGATTCCATTTTGATTGAACAGGTCCATGGTTTCAAGAACCATGGAATTGTCCTTGCTCAATCCCTCTCCAATCAGCGAGACGGCAGACAGATCGGAATCAAAACGGATATTCTTCCCGTGCTCATCTTCCAGGGCTTTCCGGATCCGCTCCCATCCATAAATATTTTTTGAAGACACCACAAAGGAAACTTTATTTCCTGCTTCAAGCCCCTGTGCCAGGTGAAGTTCTTTGATGGGAACCTGCTCCGATTCAAGAAAAGTCAGGACCTGCTGCAGGCGGGACTGCATAGGGTCACCGCATATATTGACCAGGGTGATGTCCGATTCACTGGCCACGCCGATGACCCCTTTAATCACACCTGAGGCCATTTTCCTTATGACGGTTTCCCGGCCCGGATCAAATGCGGATCGCGCGTAGATGGCAATGTTTTTCTCTTTGGCAAACTGAACGGCCTGGGCATGAAGCACCTTGGCCCCTGCCGTGCTCATCTCCTGCATGACCGGATAGGACAGTTCAGGTATATGACGGGCATCCTGGACAATGGTCGGATCAGCCGAGTATACACCGTCAATGTCGGAATAGATCTCACACCTTTCTGCGTCCAGGGCAGCGGCAAGTGCCACGGCAGTCGTATCTGACCCGCCCCGTCCCAGCGTAGTGATGTCGCGTTTGTAGCTCACCCCTTGGAAACCGCCGATCACGACCACCCGGCCCTTTTCAAGCTCATCCATTACCCTGAAGGGTCTCACCTCGATCACCCGGGCATCATTGTGGCGGTCATTGGTGATGATGCCTGCCTGGGACCCGGTGAAAGATACCGCCTCAATACCCTGCTCATGAAATGCCATGCACAGCAGGGCCATGGTGGTTCGCTCCCCTGTGGACAACAGCATATCCATCTCCCTGCGCGTAGGGTGACTGGATATAGATCGTGCCAAAGACACCAGCCCGTCCGTAGTTTTCCCCATGGCAGATACCACAATGGCGATCCGGGTATCTTGATTCAACGCCTGCGTCACCTGGGATACGATCTGCTGAAGCTTTTCCGTGTCAGCCACGCTGGACCCGCCATACTTCTGAACAATGATCTTCATCGGTATTCCTTTACCTTAGCAACAGTTTAATTTCGGGTAATCGGATACTTTCGCCGGTGCCAGTCCTTGATTCCCCACCTCAGGTTGTAGATGGTTGAAAATCCCTTATCGATCAGAATTTTGGATGCTACCGTACTCCGGTTGCCCGTGGCACAATAGATCAGGATCGGTGATTCCTTGTGGTCTGCCAGTTCGCCGAGGCGCTGCTGCAGATGCTGAACCGGAATCAGCATCGCCCCTTCCAGGTGTCCCATACGATACTCTTTTGGGGTCCTGACATCCAGTATCAGCGGCTTTTGCTTCCTGATCAACGCCTGTCCCTGTTCAGCACTGAGTTCTGTATAATTGCCCTGAACATACTCGATCACCGTAATGGTCCCTTCCAGGGGACCAATGCTGAATGGATAGGTGCCGGCCTGCTTCATTTTAATGATGGGGATCTTTTCAAATTCCCGGGTCAGGGGCAACACCACGGACATACTTGGGATCTTGAGGACAGGAATCTTTACGTCGTCTTTCAGAAAAAACTTGACGTAATCCCCTCGATAAACCGTGTAGGCATGATGATCATGTCCAGGATCGATCCCAAGCACCCTGAACCCGCTGATGATTTCGCCGGATACAAGGGGCTTCTCAGTTTTGGGTGCATCGGATGAACATGCCGGTCCGCCTGCCAGAACCATGAAAACACATATTGTTGTAAGGATGCGTTGATAAATCATATCCATACCCTCCTATTACTGAAAATCATTCGGAAAGACCGAGGAACTTGGCCTGTATCCGCTTTAAATGCTTGAGCAGCTGGGTGTGCCTGGCCCTGCCGACCTCTTGAGGTGATCCCTCCTCCAGCAGCTCTTTGAGTAAGATAAGGTCTGATTTGACCGATGCCACCTCCAGGCACCAGTCTTCTGTCGACATCCGAAGCATATTGTAATACCACAGGCGAAAGGTGAGTGCATACAGGCGCCGGGAAGTTTCAATTAAAAATGGATTTCCCGCGGCTTCGTAAAACAGTTCCTTGATCTTGAAATCGATATCCCCCAAAGTATGTGGATCTTTGGTATTGTTCAGCCGTTCACAAGAGGTGATCAAAGCGTCCAGGCGGCTGATATTGTCCGATGAAAACCGCTCGGCAGCCAGGGTCCCGATCACCGATTCGAGTTCGAGCCTGGCCTGGAACACATGGGTGATGGTCGTCAGCTCCAGTTCCATCACCAGGATACCGGTCCTCGGCAGGATCTTGACCAGGTGCTCCCATTCCAGGCGAAACAGGACGGTCCGAAGCGGCGTGCGGCTGACACCGAACTCATCGGCCAGGACCTGCTCCTTGAGTACCTGGCCGGGGTCATATTCTAAAAAAACGATACGCTGCCAAAGCTGGTTGTAGATATCGATGTTCATCTGCTGCCTTTTTTCACCGGGTCAGGTGACCCTGTATATTGAGTTTGCTTTCTAATATAAGACGGCCGGAGTTGCAAGGCAATAAACGGCCTGCTTTTTTATTCCGGTATCCTTGACTTATAATATTTTTTTGGTATACCATAAAAATATTATTAAAATTTTTAACAGGAACAATATCATGAGTCAAGAAAATACTGCCCAGGGTCTTTGGGCGGCAACGGCAAAGGGACACGTCAATCTGGAAACGTTTTCAGGCAGTACCCATACCCGGGTCGCCATTATCGGCGGTGGATACACCGGGTTGAGTGCGGCACTTCACCTGGCAAAACAGGGGGAGGATGTCGTCCTGCTGGAGGGCAGCGATATCGGACACGGTGGTGCCGGACGAAATGTCGGCCTGGTCAATGCCGGGCTGTGGCTGATGCCGGAAGATGTGATCCGCCTGGTGGGAAAAGAACATGGAGAGGACCTGATCAATGTTCTTGGGGCATCTCCGGACCTGGTCTATGAATTAATCGACCGGTATGATATCCACTGCGAGGCCTGGCGTCACGGCACCCTGCACTGTGCAGATGCGCGAAGCGGTTACAAGGCGCTCCAGGAACGGGAGCGCCAGTGGCAGAAAAGAGGGGCGCCGGTCAAACTCCTTGACAAGGATGAGGCAGCCGAAAAAACCGGTTCCACTGCATTTTTGGGCGCATTGCTGGATGAACGGGCCGGAACAGTCCACCCGCTGTCATATGCATACGGGCTGGCCAGGGCTGCCCTGAAGGAAGGGGCTGCTCTTTTTACCCACTCGCCGGTGCAGGACCTTGAACGAAGCAATAATGGCTGGCTGTTGAAAACCCCTGGGGGTGAACTCACTGCAGAATCAGTGATAGTCGCTGTTCAGGGATATCCGGAAGCAGCGTTTTCAGATCAGATCCAGGGGCTTGTACCGTTTAACTACTTTCAATTTGCCACGCCTCCCCTTCCCAAAGATATTCTGGCAACCGTACTACCTGGCCGGCAGGGCAGCTGGGATACCAATCTTATCCTGTCCTCATACCGTCTGGATGCTGCGGGTCGACTAATTGTCGGCAGCGTGGGCATGGTGGAAAACTGGGCGTGGGATCTGCACAAAGCCTGGGCAGACCGCACCATTAAAAAGGTATTCCCCCAGGTGGGCGAGGTTCCCCTTGAATACGGATGGTGGGGCCGTATCGCCATGACACCGGACCACATCCCCAGGTTCCATGTCATGGACAAACAGATGGCCATGGTCACCGGATATAACGGCCGCGGTATCGGTCCGGGTACGGTGTTTGGAAAACTTCTGGCCCAGTATATGATCTCGGGATCCCCCCAAAGAATTCCCCTGCCCGTATCCCCCATCGCTCCGGTCACCTTCAGGCGGTTAAGGGGACTGTTTTATGAAGCAGGCGCGCGGATGTATCACTTGATTCAACGACGGATTTAGAGTTACCCCGGACAAAACCGTCAAAACCTCCGGCAGGGCTGCCGGAGGGATCAAGCGCCGCTCAATGATGATCTTTAAACCACTGGATCAACTGTCCGGCAAGCGTATACGCTTTTGGGGTCAGCGGCAGATCGGACACGGAAAACCAGTCTGCCGCCCTGATCTCTTCCGGGTCGGGCCGGATCTCACCGCTTTCATACCGGGCAATGAATCCGATCATGAGACTGTCCGGAAACGGCCAGGACTGGCTGCCGAAATATTCCACCTGCCTGACCCGGATACCTGTTTCCTCAAAGACCTCCCGTCTAACACAGGACTCAAGGGCCTCTCCGGGCTCTACAAACCCGGCAAGCACGCTGTACATCTCCTGGTTCGGGAAACGGGTGCCGTTGGCCAGCAGGAGTTTATTATCCCTGACAACGGCTGCCATAATGGCCGGTGAAATCCTGGGATAGGATACCAGCCCGCACCGGTCGCACATCTTGGCCAGTTCATCGGCCTGGGTGAGGTTAATATTGCCGCACCGGCCGCAATATTTGAAGTTGAGGTTCCAATCACATATCTGGCGGGCATAACCGGCGATCAACCACAACGCCTCCTCTACCTTGCCGTAAAGGGCCCTGAAATTCAGCAGCTGATAGTGGTCAGGCAGGTTCCTGATTCCACCCTGGGTGCAGTAGCAGGATATACCCTGGAACGAACCAATATAAACCGGTTCACCAAATCCCGGCAGATCCGCGGATACCTCCTTGAGACGGGGAATGCTTAAATGTCCGCCGGCTTCCCGATGCATGAGAATGTCCGGATCGGAAAACGCAAACATATAGGCGGAATCCGTCTCTTTCAGGGGTGGATTGCGCGACGGCTCAAATACACTGAACAACTCCATGATTACCCTTCCCTGGACCCCATACTACCTGTCCAGCTTAACGGCCTGGCCCGAGTGAGGCACCATGGCCTTGAAACCGTTTTCATTTAAATAACGGGCAAAATCCACGGATTGTTCCTCCTCACCATGAACGACCGCGATTTTCCGTATCTGGAGATTGCTGGTTTTCAGGAACCGGACCAACTCATCCCGGTCTGCATGAGCACTGAATCCGGATAGTTTTTCCACCCGGGCCAGCAATGGATACTCCTTGCCCAGGATTTTAACCACCGGCGGTTCCCCCTGCCTGCCGGAGCTCTCATATTCAGCGGCCTGGTCGACAATCCGCCTGCCCAGGGTGTGCTGGGCCATGTAACCCACCACCAGGATCGTATTCTTGGGGCTGTGAATTTTCCAGCGCAGGTGATGGAGGATACGTCCGGCTTCACACATGCCTGAGGAGGACACCACAATATGTGGGCGGGTGTCCTTCATGATATTCATGGAATCCTGCACGGTTTCAGTATAGGTGATCTCTTTAAACGAAAAGGGATTCTCCCCCTTTTCCAGAAAGGTTTCATGGGTCTCCCGGTCATAGACTTCCGGATGTTCGGCATACACCCGGGTCAGCTTATTGCCAAGAGGGGAGTCCACGTAGACCGGCACCCGGGGTACGGCACCTTCATTGTAGAGTTCGTGGAGCACATACACCACATCCTGAGTCCGGCCGAATGCAAAAGACGGGATGAGGACCGATCCCCCATTCTCCACAGTCCTGGTAATCACCTCCTTCATACGCAGCTTGAGGTCATCCACGGTTTCATGATGCCGTGCCCCGTAGGTGCTTTCCATGATCACCAGATCGATCTTTTGTGCATCATCCGGAAATGCCAGTGTGGGATCTTTGATGACCGGGCTGTTGAACCGTCCGATATCACCGGTAAATAATACATTATAGGGGTGATTGTTCTCTTTGAACTGGATCAGGGTCATGGCCGATCCCAGGATATGACCGGCATCAAAAAAGGTAGCAGTCATGGATTTACCAATGGTTACCGGTGTGTCATAGGGATATCCGTCAAAGTAACCCAGGGCCCTTACGGCATCATCATGGGTGTACAGCGGCTCTACTGTTTTCAGGTGATACTGGTCCAGCATCTTTTTAATGGTTGCCACATCAAGCTCGTGACGCCCCTTTTTTAATGTCCGTCCGATCTCACTTTTTTCACGGCCGGTCAGGCTGTTTTTATTGGATGCTTTCATCCGGTACAGGTGGCCGCGCAATGTCTTGTAGTTCAGGTAGGCTGCATCCGATTCCTGGATGTGGGCGGAATCCATTAGCAGGTACTCACAGGCATCCCGGGTGGTGCGGGTGCAAACGACACGGCCGTTGAACCCGTTTTTCGTGAGCAGCGGAATTCTGCCGGAATGGTCGATATGGGCATGGGACAGCACCATGTTGGTGATCAATCTTGAATCAACCGGAAACTGCTTGTTCTTGAGTTCCGCGTCCTTCCGCCTGCCCTGAAACATCCCGCAGTCCAGAAGGATGTGATCCTTGTTTGCCGATAAAAGGTGCATGGACCCTGTGACTTCCCTGACCGCGCCATAAAAGGTAACAACCATAATCCGTCCTTGAGTAAGAGGTGAGTAAAACAGTTATGCCCTGGGGATTTTAAATCCTTTTTCCAGTATGGTTTCCATGGGACAGAACCCGGTAAACGCCGACTGCAGAAGGTTCAGGCCCACAAAAGCGGTAAACAGGAACCACCAGGGAGATACGAAATATCCCAGGGATACGGAAACCAGGACAAATATGCCTGCGATTGCTCTGATATATTGTTCAACATTCATATATAAACTCCTTTCACAAGCAACCCGAAAACACTATCGGGTATGGTGTCTTTTGTAGATGGAAAAATAGGTCACCGGTATGACAATCAGGGTAAACAGGGTTGACGCGAGCAGTCCGAAGATCAGCGCCCAGGCCAGCCCTGAAAATACCGGGTCGAATATAATAGGAAACGCCCCGATGGCCGTGGTCAGGGCAGTCAGGACAATGGGGCGCATACGGACCGCACCGCTTTTTAAAATGGCCTCTTTCAGGGTTTCCTTCTGTTTCAGGGCATCCTGAATAAATTCAATCAGTACCAGGGAATTTCGAATCACGATCCCCCCCAGGGCGATCATTCCGATCATGCTGGTTGCGGTAAAAAAGACCGGATCCGAGTAGACCCCGACATTCTGGGTAAACAGGTTCAGGACAAAAAACCCGGGCATGATACCCAGGACGGTCAATGGAATTGCCATCATGATCAGGACCGGCATAAAGTAGGAACCGGTGTTCACCACCAGTATCAGGTAGATGCCGATCAACGCGGCAGCAAACGCGATGCCCATATCCCTGAATACCCTGAGGGTAATTTTCCACTCCCCCTCGCCGGCCCATTGGGCCCGGATGCCTTTGGGAAGGGGATTCTTTTTAAGCTCGCCCTGCATGTGCAGCACGGCTTCACCAGGTGCCCGGCCCGCCATTTCAGCCGTCACATATACGACCGGCTCAAGATTCTTGTGATAGATCTGTTTTTCCAGTGGCTTTTCCACAACCCTGACCAGTTCGGCCAACGGAATCATGTGCCCGCTGCCCGAGCGTACAGGCAGCCTTGAAATGGCGTAGATATCGGACCGTTTTTCCCGCGGCAAAATCACCTTGACCCACAAGGGATTCCTCTGGGTACCCAGGTGAACGGTGGCCGGCGTGATGCCCTCGATGGACGCTTCAAGGGTAGCCAGGATCTTCGAGGTCTCGATCTGATGCAGGGCTGCCTTTTCCCGATCCACGACAAAATCCAGGCGGGCCTTGTCCTGTTCATTCATGATCTGGATATCCGTGACAAAAGGTTCTGCCGCAAGAATGGTTTTAACATGTTCGGCCCCATCCAGCAGATCCTGGTAACGCTTCTCTGCCGTACCATAGATCTCGACAACAATGGTAGAAAGCACCGGCGGTCCCGGCGGCACTTCAACCAGTTGAATATCTGCCTGGTGAGTCCTGGCAATGGCTTCAAGATCCTGTCTCAATCTGAGCAGGATCGTATGGCTCTGCTGCGTGCGAAGGGATTTATCCGCCAGGTTGATTCTCATATCTGCCAGGTGGCTGCCCTTCCGGATAAAATAGTGCCGGACCATGCCGTTAAAATCCATGGGTGAACTTAATCCCACATAGCTCGTGATGTCTGTCACTTCATTGACCTGCTGAAGATAACGCTCAAAATCCGATACCACCTGGGATGTTCGCTCCAGGGTCGTCCGTTCGGGCATGTCAATCACGATCTGAAACTCATTTTTATTATCAAAAGGAAGCAGTTTAAGCGGGACGAGCTTGAAGATCACCAGGGAACAGGACCCGAGAAGAAGCAGGATGATCAACGCAAAAAGCCCAATCCTGAGTTTCCCGGTTTCAAGAAAAGGGGTCAGGATTTTACGATACACCCGGGCAATCCAGTTCGGTGCCTGGCCGTTGCCCTTGGACTTTCGCTCCCCGGCACGTTTAAGCAGCTTGAAAGAGATCCATGGGACAATGGTCAGGGCACAGAACGTTGAAAAGGTCACTGTCAAGGGTACATTGATGGCCATAGGCCCCATATAGGGCCCCATCATGCCCGTGATAAAAAACAGCGGGGTAAAACACACAATAATGGCGACGGTCGACATGATTACCGGCGGGAGAACCTCATTAACTGCAAACAGGGTGGCTTTGAATGGCTCAAGAACCCCTTGGGTGATATGACGCTGAATATTGTCCACATTGGTAATGGGATCATCCACCACCAGGCCCAGGGACAGGATCAGGGCAAACAGGGTCACCCGGTTGATGGTATAGCCGAAAATATAGTTGACAAACAACGCCAGGGCAAAGGAGATAGGGACTGCCAGGGCCACCACCACGGCTTCACGCCATCCCAGGGTGAGGGCCAGGAGGATCACCACCGACATGACGGCAAACCCCAAAGAGCTGAGCAGGCCGTTCACCTTATCCTGGGCCGTAGCGCCATAGTTGCGTGTGACATGGACATACACGGAATCCGGAATGATGGTCGCCTTCATCTGTTCAATCGCTTCCAGGATGGATCGTGACACCTTGACCGCATTGGTTCCCTTTTTCTTGGAAAGGGCAATGGTCACCGACGGATAGCTTTGACCCGGCGAGATCCCGGCATGTTTGTTTTTCTGCATCGCGTCATGGACCACCCGGTTTGAAAAACTGATCCGGGTATAGGATTGGGCCTCCTCCGGGCCGTCCAGAACAGTGGATATATCTTCCAGAAGCACGGGGCGTTCCTTGCCGCCGCCCACGACCAGGGATTTGACCTCATCCACGGCCATGAGAAAGGAAGAACTGGTCAGGACCACCTCCCGGTTCTTTTTATTGATGCTGCCGGCAGTGACCGAGACATCCGCCCCTTTCAGTGCCCTGGCCACATCATCAATGGTGACCTGGAACCCCTTCATCCGTTCCGGATCAAGTTCCACCCGTACTTCTCTTTTCCGCCCGCCGACAATGGTTGAGCGGGATATGTTTTCAAGACGGGACAGCCTGGCCACCACCTCTTCCCCGACCCGGCGCAGTTCATGGTCATGGTACCTGTCCGAATAGAGCGTCAGGTTGACAATGGATACATCATCAATCTCTACAGGTTTCACCAGCCAATCGGACACGATTGGGGGCACCCGGTCCAGATTCATCTGGATCTTGTTGTGGAGTTTGAGTAACGAATCTTCCCGGTCTTCGCCCACAAAAAAGCGGACCGTAATCAGGGCCTCTTCCCTTGACGCCATGGCATAAACATATTCCACACCGTCGATTTCCCAGAGGATCTGCTCCAGGGGTGTGGCTACGAGCTTTTCGATCTCTTCAGGCGAGGCCCCCGGCGCTTTGACATATACATCTGCCATGGGAACCACAATCTGGGGTTCTTCTTCCTTGGGCGTGATGACTACGGCGGCAATCCCCAGGCACAGGGAGATCAGGACCAGGATAATGGAAAAATTGGAGGTCAGGAATACACGGACAATCCTGCTGATCACTCCCTCACTTCCGGTCATACCGTTGTCCATATGGCGGGTTACGCTGTCATGTTGATCATTCATGATGACTAATATCCTATGGTTTCATTACCGCTCAGTCCTGACAGCACTTCGATCCCCTCATCATATGTCTTGCCGGTTTTCACATACACCGACTGCCACAGTCCCCTGGCATCCCTGACATTGACCATTTCGAGCTGCCCAACGGTCTGGAGCGCCGCTTGGGGAATCAACACCACGGTTTCCTCTTTGACCGGCAGGATCAGCCGGCCGAACATACCGGGATATACACCGGGAATTTTCGGCAAGGTGGCTTTTACCAGGAATGTCCGGGTGCTGGGATCTGCGTAAGGCACGATCTCCTCCACTACGGACGGCACGGTCTGACGGGTGGTTTCGATCCTCACATCATAGGCAGCCCCCTGGTGCACACTTGAGATCAATCCTTCCCTGATATTGGCTTCAAGGCGCAGTGATCCGCTGGTTTGCAGGATCAGCAACGTTTTTCCGGGAACCGCCACGTCGCCCGGATCGGCTTGTCGGTCTGTAATCACCCCGTCTGTGGGTGCCTTGATCATGGCATATCCCAGAACAATACCGGCTTCATTCACCACCTGCTGTGCCTGCCGGATCCCGGTTCTGGCTGCCTGGACCGTCTCTTTTGCATGTTCAAGACCGGCTTTGGCCTTTAAAAAGGCCGCCTGGTCCATTTCAAACTTCTGGGATGCAACCACCCCGGCCTTAAATAGTTTCTGGGTTCGTTCAAACTCTGCCCGGGCCTGATCAAGACCTGCTTTTGCACCTTCCTCGGACTTAAGTGCCTGTTTGAGTCTGTTTTTTGCAAAGGCCAGTCCCTCCGTGGCCTTTTTAACCTGGGTCTGCTCATTTCGGGCATCCAGCTTGACCAGGAGATCTCCCTTGGATACTTTTGATCCCGGCTTAACCGCGACACTGAGAATCTGGGCATTGATCTGGGCCTCGATCCGGGTCTGGGTCAGCGGCCGGACCGTCCCGACGGCCTCATAGGTTTCAAGGATTTTCCCGGGTGCCAGATCAATGATGTGATCAAATGTTTTTTGCGTGTCTTTATCTACTTCAAACACGCCGGGAGTGATTTTTTCCTCAGAGCAGGAAAAAAGTAATAAGAGAATGCAGACTAAAGAAAGAACAGGTAAATGTTTCATGGCCGACTCTTTAATTTAGGTTGTTTCGCATTGAAAACGAACTGCCTGGGCAGTATAGTAAAACCTAAATTAAAGAGCGTCAACCATTTATCCCTATAGTTTATTCATGGATGTGATGGCCCGGAGTTACAACACGGTTTTGGCATGGGCCATGGTCACGGCGCCTGCTTTGAAGGCGGCACCGTCCGGGATCATATCCAGCAGTTTGTGTGACAGGCTGCGGTACATGAGTTTTGCCTCAACCACCGTGCCTTTGCCCGCCTTTCCAGACCCTGCAATACCGGGAACCTTATAGGTTTCCGTCACGGTCTGCCCCGCCTTGATCCGGTAATCCTTTAAGATGGATCTGGCTTTATTGATATTGGATGTGGGCTTGCCCCCTTCATCTCCATATACAGTTTTATAGACCACTGCGTCTGCACCCAGGTATCCCTTGCTGTCGAGTACACCGCTTGAAAACAGTTCATTTCCCTCAGCATTTTTAACCCGGACCTCCAGCCATACCTGGCGAAGGTCGGTAACCCCTGTGGGAATGGAGTGACCGGCGCCGGTATTGGTCACGCTGATTTTAAGGATCCCCTTTTCCGCACCGGCGGCATCTATGGAAAGGCTGGCCGCATGTTCAAGCCGCTGCCTGGCCATGGTGATCTTTTCCTCATCACCGGCCATCCCGGGAATCATCTGGTTGGCGCCGACAAAATAATGGGTGAAAATATGTTCCCGGTCTTCAGTGTAGTCCGATGCCGGTCCGGGATTGAGCGGTCTTTTCGTCGCACCTGTGGCCGGCACGTCCGGCCGCTGATACATATGGCACCCCTGGCAGTTAACGTGGGTCTTGGGATCCCCGGTGTTATAGGGGCTGGCCGCCCATTCATCATAGGTGGTCTCAAGATCTGTGCCAAACACCACATGCTTGACATTGTGACAGGTACCGCAGATCCCCGACTCTGTGTGAAACTTTGAGAATTCAGCATCATGGAAATCCGGTTCGGCATCATCAAACGGCCCGTACTTGATTCCCGGATCATCTTCACCCTGGCCGGGCGCCAGGATCAGCCCGTTATTGTACATCTTTTTCGTACCGGTAGCAGAATGGCAGTAATCACACTGGATACCCTGCCGGGCAATATCAGGCACCTTTTCCCGATTGTCTGAAAACTGCTTCGGGTATCCGGTGACGTAGCCGACCGGTGTGTGGCACTTGACACAGGACTCCGCCTCCTCTATCTCATCCGGATTCTTAAGACCGTTGCGTAAAAATCCGGCGATCGCTACATATGCGCCATCCTCATGGGCCAGGTTATGCATGGAATTTTCCCACTGGGCAAAAATATCTCCATGACATCCGGAGCATACCTCCGGGCTGATAAAATTGTCGATATGAAATGTATCGGCCATCCCTGCGGCGGGTAACATCGTCACCATTAAAAACAGGATGGCTGCCAGAAAACATTGTGAATACGCTTGATGAGACATATCAGGGTTCCTTTATTTGTTGAATCACAGGTTTTTTGATCAGCCCAATTTTTATCATGATCACCGTAATATTTCAAACCGGATTTAAAACCCTTTGCATACCGGGTGAACTGTTGTAAATATGTCACTGAATCAGCTTAAAGGTGTAAGCCGCCCCTGCAAGGATCTGATACAGAACTCAAATGACTAACGCGGAGTAATTAATGACTGCTGACAAGTGGAAACCCATACCCAACCTTGATAAAAACTGTTTCGGATGCGGAAAGGACAATCCCACCGGACTGAAGATGACGTTTGAGAGCAACTCGACCAAAGTCAGATCTCGGGTCACTGTTCCCGAGCATATGCGCGGATGGAACAACATTGTGCATGGGGGCATTCTGTCCACCATCTGTGATGAGATCATGGCATGGTCTGCCATCTACCTGACCCGGAAATTCATCCTGACCCGGAACCTGAACATCACTTTTCTAAAACCCGTGATCATTGAAACCGAGCTGACCGCCACCGGGATGATCAAAACCCAATCCAGTGAGCGCCACGCCATCCTGTCAGGTGAGATAAGAAACCCTGAAGGGGAACGGGTCACTGCCTGTGAAGGGGAGTTTATATTGTTTTCAGAAGAGCAGTTCAGGCCATTGAATATTGTCCCGGAAAAATTTATTGACACGGTAACCAGGAGTATATTTACCGCACCATGAAACAGTTTGCCCCGGGACAGCGATGGATGAGCCAGGCCGAACCCGAACTGGGGATCGGCACCCTGATCGAAATCACACGGCGCAGGCTGTCCTTGTCATTTGAATCCAGCCGCTGCGTCAGGGAATACACCCTGGAATCCGCCCCGCTCAAACGTGTCCGCTTCAAGCCGGACGATACCATCACACTCAGGGACGGGACCCGCTTAAAGGTTGATGAGGTGCTCGAATCCGACGGCCTGCTGGTATACGGATCAGGGGAACTGCTGATTCCGGAATCCGATCTGAGCGACACCATCAGTGTTTCACTTCCCGGTGACCGGCTCATGGCAGGGTTCCATGATCCAAACGATGTCTTCAACCTGAGATTCAGGACCCGGGATCGAATCGGCCGGTACCATGAATCGCCTGTCAGGGGGTTCCTGGGCGGGCAGATCGACCTGATCCCCCACCAGTTCTATATTGCGCAGGAGGTGTGTTCACGACTTGTCCCCAGGGTCCTTCTATCCGATGAAACCGGTCTCGGGAAAACCATTGAGGCCTGCCTGATCCTGCACCACCTGATGATCTGTGAACGGATCAACCGGGTACTGGTCATTGTTCCCGAATCCCTGGTCCACCAGTGGTTTGTCGAGCTCTACCGGAAATTCAAGTTCACCTTCCGGCTGTTCAATGACGCCTTTATTAGGGATACCCTGCTGTCCGCTTATGATGCCAACCCCTTCCTGGAAGACCAGGCGGGTATCATCAGCAGGGAGGACCTTTTAAAGGACCAGAAGCTCCGGCACATGGTTCTGGAAGCCGGGTGGGACATGGTGGTCATTGATGAAATCCATCATATCAACCACCATCACAACAGCTACACCTTTTTCCAGGAGTTGTCCCAAAGCACCCTCGGGCTGCTGCTGCTTTCCGCCACACCTGAGCAGATGGGGCTGGAGAACCATTTCTCACACCTGCGCCTGATTGATCCCGAGCGATACTACGATTTTGATGCCTACACCCGGGAGATGACCGGGTACCAGGCGCTTGCCGCTGAAATCAAATCCCTTGAAAAAAACAAAGCCCCCTTTGATCATATCCTGGATCGGTACGGACCCGGCAGGGTCGTGTTTAAGAACACCCGGAAGGTGGTCAAAGGATTCCCCAAAAGAGAGGCCGTACTTTACCATCTTGACACCAGCAACACCCGGGCCCGGGCAGTAAACCAGGAGTTTGAATCAGACCAGATACCCGGATCCGGGGCTGACATGTTCCATGAGAAGGGTTCGGAGCACCGATCCCATGGATTCGATTTCACTGATGATCCCAGGATACACCTTCTCCTGGAACTCCTAACCCGTTACCCGGATGACAAGTTTCTGCTCATCTGCACATCCCACCAAAAAGCCGTCGGCATCAAATCGTCCCTTGAGGCCCTGATCAATATCAACATCGCCGGGTTCGATGAAACCATGAGCCTGATGCAGCGGGACCGTAACGCGGCCTGGTTTTCAAAGCCGGAAGGGGCAAGGCTCCTGATCTGCTCAGAGATCGGATCAGAAGGACGGAATTTCCAATTCAGCCGGCATCTGTTTCTCTTTGATCTGCCCCTCAATCCCGAGCTGCTCGAACAACGTATTGGGAGGCTGGACCGTATCGGCCAGAAAAACGATATTTTTATCCATGTCCCCTGCCTGAACAACACGGCCTATGCGCTGCTGGCACAATGGTATATGGATGGGCTCAATCTGTTCAATACCAATATTAACGGATTGCACCAGATTTATATTCGTTTCAGGGAGGATCTGGACCACCTATTATCCCAAATCGTGACGACCCATGACCAGGATTCAATGAAAACCGAGAAACTGATCCGGGAATCCAAAGAATTTTGTTCCCGGATGCGCACGATGCTGAAAAAGGGTAGAAATATCCTTCTGGAACTCAACTCGTTTAAACCCGAACCGGCACGGGCACTGATCGGACAGATCAGGGAGGCGGATCGGGACGAGACGCTTCAAACGCTTTTTTGCGACATTCTTGATGTGTATGATATCGACCATGACCTGTCCCCAAATCAAAAATTACGGTTCAGGGTTCATGAACAGGTGGAAGAAGGATTCCCGATTCCAGGGCCGCCCGATCGCCCCCACATCGCCACGTTCAAGCGTAAAACCGCCATTTCAAGGGAGGATCTGGATTTTTTCAACCTGGATCACCCCTATATCCAGAAGGTGTTTGACTTTTTTATCCAGACCGGTAAAGGCAACTGCGCCTTGGGGCGGCTCAAAACCCCGAACGCGCCCGGGCTGCTGTTGGATGCGGTTTTCATCCTGGAAAGTATTGTGCCTGCGGCACTGCAGGTTCAACGATTTCTCCCCCCCCTGCCCATCCGGGTCATTCTGGATCACGAGACACGGGATGTGGCCAAGGATTATCCTTTTGAGTGGCTGGATGCCATGGTGGAAAATGATTCATCCCAATGGCTGCAGGATCTGCCTGTGGTGAGACAGGAGGTATTACCGGGCCTGCTCGATGCAGCCGAATCTGTTGCAAAAATCCAGGCAGACCAAATCATCAACAATGCCGGACAGAATGTGGATGATGTTATGGGCAGAGAAATATCACGGCTTGCCTCCCTGAGCCGTGTGAACCCGGGAATCAAACCGGAAGAGATTGATCATGCACGTATCGTGGTGGCCCGAATTCACGAAGCCATCGATTCCGCGCGAATCCGGATGGATGCCCTGCGGCTGATCCGGTTGGAGTAGCTCAACCTATGGTTATGGGTCCGCGTCAAGGACCTGCCGGATCACCCGCGACAATTCATCCATCTCCACCGGTTTCATGATGAATGCGGAGATACCGGATTCTTCGGCAATGGCTTCGTTGATTTTATCTGAGTACCCGCTGCACAGAATGACGGGAAACGCCTCCCGGAGCGAAAATATCTCATTGGCCAGCTGTTTTCCGGTCATCTGCGGCATGGTCTGATCTGTCACCAGGATATCAAACCGGCCCGGATCCTGCTTGAACATTTCCAACGCCTCCGGGCTGCTGGTAACCCCGGTGACCTGGTACCCCATGCTCTCCAGCCTGATTTTCGCGATCTCCACCAGGCTGTCTTCATCATCCACCACCAGGACATGTTCATTGCCCTTTTTGACTTCCTGTGATCTCACGACCCGCTCCTGCTTTACCGGGTCTGTCCGCGGGAAGAGGATCCTGAATTCACTGCCGCTCTCCGGTTCGCTGTGAACAAACAACATCCCGTCATGGGATTTTACGATACCGTGAACCACGGCCAGGCCCATACCGGATCCCTTGCCGATATCTTTGGTGGTGAAATAAGGATCAAAGATCCGGTCTAAATTTTCCTTGGGGATACCCATGCCCGTATCGGCAATTTTTAGTTCAACATAGGGACCCGCATCATATCCTGCCATATTTTCAAGATCTTTTTTGGTCATCTCCACCCCATTGAGGGACAGGGACAGCACCCCGCTGTCATCCTCCTCCATGGACTGGAATGCATTGGTGCATAAATTCATCACCACCTGGTGGATCTGGGTGGAATCGGCCAGGATAAACCCGCAGTCCGGATCGATATCGGTTTCAATCCGGATGGTGGCCGGAATGGTTGCCCGGAGCAGTTTCACCACCTCTTCGAGAATAAAATGAATCCTGACCGGTATGCGATCCTGGTCCGACTTCCTGGAAAATGACAGGATCTGACGCACCAGTTCTTTGGCCCTGTCTCCTGCCTGGATCACCTTTTCAAGACGGCCCCTGACGGGATCCTCTTCAGGAAGTTCATATCTGGCCATTTGTGAATATCCCAGGATGGCAGAAAGGATGTTATTGAAATCATGGGCAATCCCGCCGGCCAAAGTACCAATGGCCTCCATTTTATGGGCCTGGCGAAGCTGTCCCTCCATCCGCTCCTTTTCTTTCTGGGCCTGCATGGTCTGCGAGATATCAATGCCCATGACCAGCAGGTGCGTCTTGCCTGACACCTTGAAAGGCATGAGAAAGGTCCTGAGCCAGACATCCTTGCCAAAACTGGTTGTGGAGTGAAATTCCATCATCTGGTGTTGGTCCCTGGCAATAGCCAGGCTGACCAGATCATACAACCCGCCTTCTTTCCAGTTTTCGATCCGGTGATAATTCTGGGCCAGTGCCGCTTCCTTTTCCGCACCGATCAGGGCGCACATCGATTTGTTGATTTCAATGCAATCCCCGTTCTCATCATAGATCACCATCCCCACAGGCGATTCAGAGATGATCTTCTCGTTAAATGAAAGGGCATCGGAAATCGCCTGCTCCTTTCGTTTAAGCTCGGTGATATCCGTTGCAATCCCGCAAACGGCATAGGGCCTGCCGTCCTTGTCATGAATGGGGAATTTAACCGTCAGGTAGGTATGGATGCCGTCAGGCATATTGACCTTTTCCTCGAATTGAATTGGCCCGTCTGCTTCAAGCACTTTCCTGTCGTTTTCAATGAACCGGTCAGCCACCTCCCTTGAAAACAGATCAGAATCGGTTTTTCCGATCAGATCATCATCTTTGTACCCAAACACCTTTTTATATTGGGGATTGGCCATGATAATCCGGTTTTCAAGATCTTTGAGAAACACCATGGAGGTGGTGTTGTTCAGGATGGACTGGAGGCGCTCTTCCTTGTCCCTGAGGGCTTCATGGGCGATCTCCTTTTCCCGGATCTCACTGACCAGATCCTGCATGGTCTGGTCGAGCTCACGTGTCATCTGGTCAAAGGAGCGCGCAAGGATTCCCACCTCATCCGACGACTGGGTCAGGTCATTGTCGATCCTTATATCATAGCGCCCTGCCTTCATGTTTTCCGTTGCCTCGGTCAGCCGTTTGATCGGTCCTGAAATTTTACCGGATATGAACAAAGATAGGAACAGTACAATCATCATACCGATCCCGACCGCGATAATGATGATCATCTTGAATACACGGATCGGTTCAAATGCCTCTTTATGGTTCAAATCGGCGATGACCGCCCAGGTCATCTCGCTGATCACCACGGGGGAAAAGGCCCGGATGACTTTCTGGCCGACATAATTGGTGGCGGTGATACAGCCGGTAAACCCCATAAATGACTGGAGCGTTGCACTGTTCTGAAGTTTTCTTTTGTCCGGATTTTCAAACGAACCCTTTACGGTATATTCCGGACTGTGATAGGCATCGGACCGGAGCAGGAAGTCCTCTCCCACCAGGTAGGTTTCACCTGCCCCCCCAAGGCCGGACCGCCTGAGCATGATCCGGTTGATCATATCTATGGAGATGTACAGGGCCACCACCCCGGAAACCTCTCCATCCCTGTATATCGGTGCACCGGCAAAGGCGGCAGGCTCATTGTCATGGGGCGGATACAGGGCAAAATCGGACAGAAACACTCTTTGAAGCGCCTTTTTATAGCAGAATGCCAGGGAGGTGTTCCGAAGTGATTCATCCATTATATTTTTACCCAGGTCATTTTTCCGGGTCACGGAGAATACAATATCACCATCTGTTGAGATCAAATACAGATCCATGTATTCCTGTTCGTTGGTATACTGGGTGAGCCAGGGATAGTACCGGTGATACAGGGCCTGCCAGAGCATGTTGTCCTCAGTTGTTCCGCCCATCTCGTCAAAGGCTTCCTCCAGGGTTTCAACAGCATCGACAATCCCGCCTGAAGCGGCCAGCGTTTTAACATTGCTCTCATGGCTGGAAAGGAAATTTTTAATGGAAATGCTTTTGGCGTCACATATACTGACCAGGTCCTTTTTAAGCTGGGAAAAGAGAATTTTCTGGGCATAGAACAGGGAAAACAACCCGATAAAGATCAGGGGTACCAGCCCGATCAGGGCAAAGGACATCAGCAGTCGACTGTGAAGCTGGAGTCGTTTCAGCATGGTCATTCATCCTTTGCAGCGGTCATACGGCACCCCGTGTGTTCACAATCCAGCATCAGTGCTTCCCCGCCAACCGGCCCCAGGATATCAAAAATATCCCATCTGCTCTCTCTTCTGGACACCGGTTTACCGATACCGACATACCAGTCCTGGATCACCCGGTGATCGCACGCGCGGATTTTAGATACGGTTTTTGACGTTTCAAACGCCATTCCCTCAAGCTCCGGGATCACCCGGCCGGTGTCGAAACTGCCGGCCTTTTCAATGGCTTTTGCCAGGACATGAATACTGTCGTAGACTTGAGCGCCGGGCCAGTCCCCGGGATATCCATAGGTTTCTTGGTACAGGGCATTGACCCTGCGGGCCACGGGATTATCAAGGTTCCAGTACCAGGGAAGCCCCACATAGATATCTTGGGTCACTTCAGGTGCCAGTCCGGCATTGATATTCAGGTTGGACGCAATCACAACCACCCGCATCTTCTTTTTAATCCCGAGGTCATATAACTGCTGGAGGAGCTGGGCCTGGCCCTTTCCATAAACAATCAGGCACAATACACGGGCACCTGACGCCATGGCACGAACCAGCGCCGCGGAAAAATCCTGTTCCTTGACCGCAACAAACGCATTCCCCACCAGGCTCCCCTGGCGGGTTTCAAGCATCTCTCCCACCGAACTCAGGGTCGTTTGTCCCCAGGAATAATCCACAGTGATGGCAAACCAATCCTTTGGAATACCCAGGCGGTCAATGAGGATACTTCCGGTTCCGGCGACCATCTGGTATCCGGCCGGACACATGTTGAAATGGTGAGAATTGCAATATTTACCGGTTAAATCATTGGATCCGCCCAATCCCATATGGATCACCCCATTCCGGTGGGCCACACGCGAGATCGCGGTCACTGAACTGGAATACAACCCGCCGGTCAGATAGCGGACCCCGCCTTGAATCAGTTTTTCCGCTTTTTTAATTCCCATTCCCGGCTTAAGAAACGTGTCCTCAACCCGTATATCGATCGGTTTTCCCAGTACACCGCCGGCCGCATTGATCTCCCGGGCGGCAAGGAGGGCAAACTCTTTCTGGCTTTGAGCTTCTATTGCATATGGCCCGGTCAGCGGGCAGATCAGGCCGATGGGAAACCGCTCTTCGGCAAGAAGTGGTGGGGGCTGGAACAAACTGCAGAACAGACCCACCAGAATGACATGTACAAAATGGATAGACCGGACTCTCTGCATATAACTGGTATAATCCATTCCGGACATCATGTCGAGGATTTAATGCCACCTTTCAAACAGGCTGTGGTCGATGCCGAAGTAATCCAGTGCTTTGCCGACAGTCTGGTTGACAATATCATCCAGGGATGACGGACGGTGATAGAACGCCGGGACCGGCGGCATGATCTGTGCACCCATCCGGGACGCACGGGTCATCAGCTGAAGATGTCCCTCGTGCAAAGGGGTTTCCCTGACCATGAGCAGCAGTTTTCGCTTTTCTTTCAAGCAAACATCTGCCGCCCGGATCATCAAGTTGTCCGTGAAACTGTTGGCAATACCGGACAGTGTTTTAACGGTACAGGGCGCAATGATCATGCCATCGGTCAGGAACGATCCACTGGCCACTGACGCGGCCGGATTATCAACGGCATGGGTGACCGAGGCCATGGCGGTGAC